>JAPYOT010000086.1 GCA_029938045.1 Fidelibacterota bacterium
GCATTAAACTTACCCCTGCCTTAATTACATATTTATTGGAGGTCTTATGCAGAATATCGATCGACGTCAATTTTTTAATACCATCGCCAAACCGGCCGCTGTAGCCTCAGTAGTCATGGCCAATCCCACATTAATGGCTAAAGCATTATCAGGAATTCGAAGTACAGCCGGAAATCCAAAAGATATTGCCAGAGATGAATCCTTCTGGCGCGAAATCCAGCAAGGGTACACGGCTGACCGCAGTATGATTAACTTGAATAATGGCGGTGTTAGCCCCGCACCTAGGGTGGTGCAGGAAGCCATGAAACGGCATCTCGATTTTTCCAACACGTCACCTGCCTATTCCATGTGGCAAATCCTGGAACCCCAACGTGAACCCGTCCGTCGAAGGCTGGCCCGGTTTTCTAAATGCAGTCCTGAGGAAATTGCTCTCACACGGAATGCATCAGAAGGACTGCAGATTTTACAAAATGGGCTGGATTTATCCTCTGGTGATGAAGTGCTCACCACGACTCAAGATTATGGGCGTATGATTAATACATTTAAGCAGAGAGAATGCCGCGATGGTATTGTGATGAAGCAGTTTAAAATTCCAGTGCCGGCCGAAAATGATAATGAGATAGTTCATTTGTTTGAAAAAAATATTACACCCAAAACGAAAATGATTCTCATGTGCCACATGATAAACCTGACCGGTCAAATTCTGCCAGTGAAAAAAGTAGTCCGCATGGCACGAAAATACGATATCCCTGTCATCGTTGACGGGGCACACGCCTTTGCACATTTCGATTTTGACATGACTGACCTAGAGTGTGACTATTATGCAACCAGCCTGCATAAATGGTTATGCGCCCCCCACGGTACTGGAATGCTTTATGTCCGGAAAAATAAAATCCCTGGACTATGGCCACTCCAAGCATCAAATGAATGTGGTAAAGACGATATCCGAAAATTTGAAGAAATCGGGACCCACCCTGCAGCAAATTATCTCGCTATTGGTGATGCCCTAACTTTTCACCAGGGAATCGGCAGTAAAAATAAGGAAGCACGTCTAACCTATTTGAGAGATCGTTGGGCAAAAAGATTGTTAAAACACGATGGCATTACACTCCATACAAGTTTAAAACCAAAAAAAGGATGTGCCATTGCTACTGTTCAGGTTGAAGGGATTGAAACATCTGATGTGGCGAAACACCTTTGGAGTAAATATCGTATTTTTGTTGTGGCTATCAACCATAAAGAATTCACTGGATGCCGCGTCACACCACATGTATATACCACCATTGAAGAAATCGACCGTTTTTCCGATGCCATGGAGAATATATTAAAAAACGGCGTTTGATGATAAAAAGAATACTCTTCATGGGAGCTGTTCTTTTTACAGCATGTGAAAGTGAATCAGATGGGTTAAAAAAAGTGATTGCCACCGATCAGGCACCCAAGGCTATTGGGCCATATTCCCAAGCAATATTGGTGGATGGTACCCTTTATCTTGCCGGTCAAATCGCCTTGGATCCTTCATCAGGAAAATTGGTTGAAGGCGGTATAGAAGTTCAGACCCGCCGTGTGATGCAAAATTTAAATGCTGTTTTGGATGCGGCCGGGTATCAGTTCGATGATGTGGTCCAGACCCAAGTGTTTCTATCGAATTTAAATCACTATAAGGCCATGAATTCGGTATATGCTACCTATTTTGAAGAGAGGCCTCCGGCAAGAGCAGTGGTTGAAGCAGCACGAATCCCCCGAGACGCTCTGGTCGAAATTATGATGGTGGCTCAGCGACCTTAGTCATCACATTCGTTTCCAACCCCATATGTTATAATTGTTCCAGTTTCAATCATTTCCCAAGTAATGACAGAATCAATAAATCCCTCTTCAAAACTAACTGAATTCCCACCACCGTTCAGCGTGTCAAAGGGGCAGAGCCATCGAAACATGGGTAATGTGATTTGTCCATTAACCTGATTCCCATTGGCTGCGGTAAAACTAACATTCTGGCGATAGGTTTTAAATACGTTATCAGTTTGATTTATTATTGTGGCAGAAAATGATAAAGCATAAGTTGTTGGCATGCCAAATCCGCCACCCGATGTAACAATACTGAATTTGGTGAAATCAACTTTTGGCAACGTTTCATCAAATGGCTCAGACTGATCTTCTTGACATCCCCAAAAAAGGCTGAATAGTAATATCCATTTTTTCATGCTGTAAGTTATCCCTTCGTTGAAAATTTATAAGTAGAAAATAGGTGATTCTGAATTCGGTTTCAACATAGTAATCATGCGTAATTTAACGATCGGAAAATTTGAAAATATATGAAAAAAACAGTTATTTTATTATCAGGTGGATTGGATTCTGCAACCTGTTTGGCCCTAGCAAGGGAGGAAGGTTTCTCTCCTTATGCCCTCTCCTTTCGTTATGGTCAGCGTCATGAATTCGAATTGGATTCAGCAAAAGCTGTAGCCAGTTCCCTGGGTGTCAGTGGCCATGTGATTACGAACATTGATTTGCGGGCATTCGGCGGTTCTGCCCTCACTGATGATATTGATGTGCCAAAAGACAGCGATGAATTTTCAATTACCGAAGATATACCCATTACATACGTCCCGGCCAGGAACACCATTTTTCTTTCCTTTTCCCTGGCTTATGCTGAGGTCATTGGCGCCAATGATATATATATTGGCGTTAATGCCTTGGATTATAGCGGTTACCCCGATTGCCGGCCAGAGTATATTAATTCATTTCAAAACATGGCTAACCTGGCTACGAGAGCTGGTGTTGAAGGTGATGGTTCAATCATAATTCATACACCGTTGATCAATATGACCAAGGCTGAAATCATTCGAAAAGGAACCCAATTGGGTGTGGATTACAGTTTAACGCATTCCTGTTATGATCCAAACGTGGATGGTACATCCTGTGGACATTGTGATGCGTGCCTTCTTCGCCTCAAGGGGTTTAAAGAAGTCGGCCTCACAGATCCACTCACCTATTCAGATTGATATGTACTCCGTTAAAGAAGTCTATTATACAATTCAGGGTGAAGGCTATCATGCAGGCCGGCCAGCAGTATTTATCCGTTTTTCAGGATGTAACCTTTGGTCCGGATTAGAGAAAGATCGGGACAAAGCAGCCTGTAATTTTTGTGACACGGACTTTGTGGGAATCGATGGGCCTGGCGGCGGAAAGTTTATCTCTGCTGATGAACTGGCTACCCATGCTGCCTCGTTTTGGCCACAGACATCAAAATCAAAACCATATGTTGTATGTACAGGTGGTGAGCCTCTCCTACAAATGGACGACGATTTTGTAATAGCATTTCATCAAGCGCGATTTGAGATTGCCATCGAGACCAATGGCACAGTTTTTCCCCCGGATGGAATTGACTGGATCTGTGTCAGTCCTAAAATTGGGAGTGAACTCATTGTGAAAAAAGGACAGGAACTTAAATTAGTTTATCCACAGAACAATGGTGATCCAAAGCAATTTGAGAATTTGGATTTTGAATATTTTTCCCTCCAGCCCATGGACGGGCCTAATCGGGCAAAAAATACAGACAAAACTTTATTTTACTGTCGCACACATCCCCATTGGAGATTGAGCCTCCAAACCCATAAATTTTTGGGTATACCCTAAGGTTAAAATTGGAAATTTATAAAGACATTACATTCGAGGCTGCCCATCTCCTGCCCAACGTACCAGAAGATCATAAATGCCGACGGCTCCACGGCCATTCTTTTAAAGTACGCCTTACCCTAAATGGCCCTGTAGAAGATTCCATTGGTTGGGTTGTTGATTTTGCTGCGGTTAAAAAAGCATTCAACCCTATCTATGATCAATTGGATCACCACTATTTAAATGAGATCGAAGGTCTTGAAAACCCAACCAGCGAAAATCTGGTGAAATGGATTTGGGATCGATTAAAACCAAAATTGGATTTTCTATCCGCAATTGAAGTAAAAGAAACCTGCACTACTGGATGTATATATCGAGGTAAAAATGACTAAATCTGACGGAAAATATTTTGAATTTGATGGAGAAGAAAAAATTAATTCTGATTTTCTAGAGACTTTTCCTTTTGATAGCCCAGATCAATATATCATGACAGAAACTGATGAATTCAGTGCTGTTTGCCCATTTAGCGGCCTACCAGATCTCGCTTATGTCAAAATTGAATATTATCCTACTGGAGGTAAATGTATAGAATTAAAATCATTAAAATATTATTTTGTAAGTTTCCGAAATGTCGGCATTTATCAAGAGGGCGCTACACAACGCATTTTCAATGATTTAAAAAATGTATTAGATATAGAAAAAATTCAAATTACAACGGTTTATAATACTCGGGGGGGATTTGATACCACCTGTATTGAGGGCAAATTAGATTAACACTTTTTCCCTGTGAATCGCAGGGATATTAACTTAATTTTTCCACCGCTTTTTTAAGCGATTCCAACCATTTGGAGATCCGGTAGCTCAGTTGGTAGAGCAGTGGCCTTTTAAGCCATTGG
>JAPYOT010000022.1 GCA_029938045.1 Fidelibacterota bacterium
CCAAAATCCCAATGATGGTGGCATAGCCGGAAAGTTTACCTAGATCGCGTTTTAATTTGGCCATTTATGAATTAAACCCAAGGATGAATGACTTCATGGCCTGATAACAATTCAACAGGCTCGATTCACTTACCCATTCATCCTTTGCATGAGCGCCGTGGCCCGCAGGACCGAATAATATTGAAGGAATACCTGCCATTGATGCTAATGCAGAGTCTGCCCAGTAAGACATTCCATTATAGTCTTGTCCTCCCGCCACTTCTCGTAATTTTTGGATGAGTGGTTCATCATCTGCTTCATTGGGCGGGCGTTGGTAAACCTGTCTTCCTATCACTTTATGATTCCCGGGTGCATTTTCAACGGCGGTGATAACCCGTTTCAATTCCCGGTCAATTTTTTTTTGGGATTCACCCGGTAAGGTGCGTCGTTCCCAGTTCAACTTTGCTTCAGCGGCAATAACGCTTTGGGCCGTACCGCCTGATATCATTCCTGGGTGGAGAGTGGCATTTCCCAGGTATGGATGTGCTTTCTCCTTCGCCAGTTCTGCATTGATCGTTTCCAATTCTTTTAGGCCAGGTGAGAGGGGGAAGATAGCATTGATCCCTTCTTCTGGCCGGCTTCCATGAGCCGCCAATCCTTTGATTGTTAATTCAAACCAAGTGTAGCCTTTATGACTGATACCGATGGCCTCTTCCGTGGGCTCCATGAAAATTCCAAGGAAGGGTTTTGTGGGAAGGGTGGTAAGAAAATGACTGACCAAATGTTCCATACCAATACTGAGATTTTCTTCGTCCGCCACAAATGTGAATGCCAATGAAATGGGGCAGGGGTTTTCAGAAAAGTAAGTCGCCAATCCCATTTGGATCGCACAGCCCGCCAGCATGTCATAAGTACCCCGACCATAGAGTTTATCCCCATCTTTTCGAATGGTGAAAGGCTTATCCATCCCCTCGATTCCCACTGTATCCAGGTGACCGTTCATGAGCAAAATTCTATTGGGATCATCTCCGATGATAAAAGCGGTGGTGTTACAGCGGTCATCCTTTACGGTATGGACATTTGATGGTATACCCAATCCCTGAAAATGGCCCTGGACATATTCAGCAATCTTCCGTTCGCCTTGACCATCATTGGACAAATCTGGATTTACCGAGTTGATCCGTACCAGGTTTGTGAGTGTTTGAATCAATTGATCTTGCAATTTTCCTGCCTCATGTTAGGTGGAAGGTAAATGTGAATGGAAAACAGATGCAACGGGATCAGTGCCTTTGTAATTTTGTACATATTATTAGAGTAAATATGAAAGATTCAAATCCATGAAAAACATTTTTTGGTTAATAACTGTATTATTAGTTGGATGCGAGACTAAAAATATTTCGAAAAGTGATGTAGCTTCTGCAGAAAAATTGGCGGGGCTTACTATGTCAGTTTCGGAAAGAGATTCGTTATTGCCCACAGTGAATCAGAGGGTAGCACAGTACCAGTCTCTACGCGAAATTGCTTTACCTAACCATATACCTTTCCCTCTATTATATGATCCTTTACCTGCTGGGGTGAATCCACCTAGAGGTCGAGATCAATTCAAATTTAATGATGTGAAAGTTTTTCTTCCAGATAATCTGGAAGCGTGTGCATTTATGACGGTTCCAGAATTGGCCCATTTAATCCGTACTCGGCAAGTGACCTCCGAAGCATTGACAAGAATGTATATAGATCGCCTTAAACGATATCAAGATCAACTTCAATGCGTAGTGACCATAACGGAAGAACTGGCCATCCAGCAGGCTAGAAAAGCGGATATGGAAATAGCTCGTGGACAATACAAAGGGCTACTCCACGGTATACCATGGGGTGCCAAGGACCTCCTATCTGTACCAGATTATAAAACCACTTGGGGCGCAACTCCTTACAAAGATCAGATGATTCAGAAAAAGGGGACTGTTGTGAGAAAATTAGAAGAAGCTGGTGCAGTACTTGTAGCCAAATTAACGCTGGGCGCTTTGGCCTGGGGAGATGTTTGGTTTGGCGGCAAAACAAGGAACCCTTGGGATATAGAGCAAGGATCCAGTGGTTCATCAGCAGGTCCCGGCTCTGCAACATCTGCCGGCTTGGTTGGCTTTGCAATTGGTTCCGAAACTTGGGGGTCTATTGTGTCTCCTGCCACTCGCAATGGTGTAACCGGATTTCGACCATCCTTTGGTACGGTAAGTCGTTCGGGGGCCATGGCCTTAAGTTGGACTATGGATAAGCTTGGACCTATGACTCGAAGTGTGGAGGGGGCTGCCATTGTATTTGAAACGATCCGCGGTTCAGATGAAATTGATCGAACAGTGCGCGATGTCCCTTTTATTTATCCATCAAAGCGGGGTTTAAGAAATTTAAGAATTGGATACGTGGAATCAGCCTTTCTGGACTCAGCAGTATCTAATAATGATAAAGCGTCTTTAGAGGTACTCCAATCTATGGGACTAAATCTTATTCCTATAGAATTGCCGGATTTTCCAACACAATCACTTTCTTTTGTTCTTCAGGCAGAAGCAGCTGCGGCTTTTGATGAATTAACTCGAACTAATAAAGATGATAAAATGGTAAGACAAGTACAAAACGCCTGGCCCAATGTATTCCGAGAAGCACGGTTCATCCCGGCAGTCGAGTATATTAATGCTAATCGTGCTCGAACCTTGCTGAATCAAAAAATGGCTAAACTCATGGAAACAATAGATGTCTATTTGATACCATCCTTCTATGGTGACAACTTGCTAAGAACGAATCTGACGGGTCATCCCTGTGTGGTAGTTCCCAATGGATTTAATAGCAAAGGCCTCCCTACCAGTATCAGTTTCATCGGTGATCTCTACGAAGATGGGAATGTCCTGGCGATGGCGAAAGCTTACCAGGAAACCACCGATTGGCATAAACAGTATCCTCCAAAATTCAAGGTAGAATAGATATTAATAATTGATAAACAATAATAATATATCGTAAAACAATAAATAATAATTGTACAGATACTTAATTTGTATTATATTTATTGGCTAATTCAGACAGAAAAAAACAATTTTAACCATTTTCTAAAATTATGGTCTAATATTCAACCAAATGGTTGAATTAAGATTTATAACTGGAGAGATTTTTCAAAAGGAATAAAATGCGAAAATTACTTTTACTTACATTTTTAATGTTTACCAGCGTTGGCTTCGCCCAGCACAGCGGAAGGGGCGGTCGTATGTCCCAAAGGCAAATGGATCCCAACAAAGTGCCCAAAATTGGAGTGGTATACGGTACGGTCGTGGATTCCGCATCAGGATCACCCATTTCTTATGCATCAGTAGCGATTATTAATAATCGTAGCAATACCATAATGACCGGTGGAATTACAAATAAAGATGGAGAATTCCATATTAAAGAAATTGCACTAGGTCGTCATAAAGTTCTTATTGAATATATTGGATATAAAAAGGTTGAACTTGGACCCTACACATTTATGCCATTCGGGGGAAATCAGACAGAATATAATCTTGAAACAATTTCTTTAACTCAAACAACTTTACAGATGGCTGGTGTTGATGTTGAAGGAGAGCGTCCTTTATTTGTCCAAACAGCAGAAAAACGTGTTTTTAATGTTGAAAAAAATTCTTTATCTACAGGTGGAAATGCCATAGATGCTTTACGACAGGTTCCGGGTGTTGAAGTTGATCCCGATGATAATATCAGCCTTAGAGGCAGTTCAAGGGTAAACCTTATGATTGATGGAAAGCCGTCAAGTATTGCTGGGGGAGATATTAAATCACTTCTACAGAGTGTCCCCGCTGCAAATATTGCCGATATTGAAGTGATGACCAACCCCGGCGCCAAGTATGATCCAGAAGGCATGGCTGGAATCATCAATATTGTGCTGAAAGAAAATAAATTCGCAGGTTTAAATGGCAATGTAAATACAGGAGGCGATTCGCAAGGGGGCAATAATTTTTCTAGCCAAGTCAATTATCGAACAATCACCTTTAATTCATTTATTAACCTAGGGATGAACGATCGAAAGAGAATCTCAGACGGAGACAGTTATAGGTGGATGGATTTCCCCGCATTCAGGAATGAACTTAATCAAAAAACTGATTCAAAATCAGGAGGCCCTAATTTATTTGTAAAGACAGGGTTTGAATATTTTGTTGATCCGACACAGTCATTGGCTATCTCAACAACCATAAGTAATGGAAATCGAAATAGTGATAGTGAAACTTATACATTAGACACTGGACCGGGAGAAAAAAAATATTATCGCACTACAACGGGTGACGGCGATCGAAATGGATATGATATCAATCTGAATTATGATAAGAAGTTCACGAACCCGAAGCAAAAACTCACAACATATATTCGATTTTCTGATGGCCTCAATGATGGCCTCAATGAATATTATAATACAGATGATGGTGGTGTAGATTTTGTAGATTTAGATAAAGCTAAAAATGTGCAAGATGGAACAAGTAAGAGCTTTGATTTTAAGTTGGACTATAGTCACCCTTTTAATGATAATAGTAAGCTAGAAGTTGGGCTAGCCAGCAAAGCGACTGATCGAGGTGATACTCAAATATCTGAAGTCTTTGACCAAACAACCAATCAATACATTGCTGATAGAGCATTTAGTAATGAGTTCGTTTATAATGAAACCGTGCATGCAGCTTATATCCAATATGGAGGAGCCTTAGGATTTATCGGCTATAATGTTGGTGGCAGATATGAAACTGTTGATATGATATCTGAACTCAAAACAACCAAAGATTCGTTTAATAATGATTATAGAAGTTTCTATCCAAGTTTATCCGTAACATTTGGTGCGCCACAATTATTGCAAATTCAGACGAGTTTTTCAAAACGAGTGCGCAGACCACGCTCTCGAATGTTAAATCCCTTTAGCTCTCGTCAAGATACCAAAAATATTAGGAAAGGGAATCCTTTTTTAAAGCCGGAATACACCGATTCATATGAGTTGAATTTTAGCCGTTTTTCTAAAGGAATTTCATTAACCTTAGGAGGTTATTACCGATATACAACAGACAGAATGCAACGTCATAAAGTAGTCAGACCAGATGGTGTATCTGTAGCAACCTATGCGAATATTGGCACTCAAAAAACCAAAGGACTAGAATACAACGCGGTTGGTTCACTTGGTCGGAAGTTAAGACTAATTTTATCGGGTAGTTATTACTGGGATGAGTTGAACTCGGATTTATATGGCACTGATTATAATAAGACCGCCCAAAACCAACGTATGAGAATAACGACCATATGGAATATTACACCAACGACTGAGTTTATGTTCTTTATGTTTTATATGCCAGCAAGGGATATTGCAATTGGTAAAATGGACGCCATGACTTGGTCTTCTATGTCAATAAAAAAGAAATTAATGGATGAGAGGCTGAATTTGACATTGAATGTGAATGATCCATTTGGACTCTCGGGAATGGGATTCGAAACTTGGGGAGATATAGACGAGGACGGGACGCGGGATTGGTATCAGGATTCTAATCGAAATTGGAGTAGTCAAACAATACGATTGACTTTGGAATATCGTTTTGGAAAGATGGAGGACAGGAGTCGATTTAGTCGCCAAAGAGGTGAAGGAATGGAAATGGAAGAAAGTTCTGGCGAAATATTTTAAGCTATTCCGTTTTTAATATTTTCTGGAAAGGTGCGGTATCCTTTTAGGCCATTGCACCTTTTTCTTTTTTTATTATTAATAACAAAGTATAATTCCTAATGATGAGTGATAAAAAATGGATGATTTATGGTGCCAATGGCTATACAGGTCGTTTGGTCGTAGAAGAAGCCATTAAAAAGGGACTCAAACCCATTTTAGCGGGAAGGTCAGAATCGGTAAAGGAATTGGCTGATGAAAAAGGATTAGATTCGCAAGTGTTTGAATTATCCTCTAACGATGATATTATTGAACAATTATCTCATGTATCTGTTTTGGCCAATTGTGCCGGTCCTTTTTCTCAAACGGCAGAGCCCATGATGCGTGCATGCATCAATTCCAATACCCATTATATTGATATAACGGGTGAAATTTCCGTGTATGAAATGGGGTACGGTTTAGACGCAGAAGCAAAATCTGCAAAAATTGTAATTTGTCCTGGTGTAGGATTTGATGTGATTCCAACCGATTGTTTGGCAGCATATCTTAAAGAAAAAATGCCGGATGCCACTCATTTGGCATTGGGGTTTGCAATGAAAGGATCCAAAATAAGTAAAGGGACGGCCAAGACAAGTGTGGAGGGCATGGCTCACGGCGGAAAAATTAGAGAAAATGGGGAAATGAAGCATGTTCCATTGGCATTTAAAGAGCGTGAAATTGATTATGGATTTGGTCCAAGAAACGCTATTACTATCCCATGGGGTGATGTATATACAGCTTTCCATAGCACGGGTATTCCTAATATTGAAGTCTATTATCCCAATTCTTCCAAGAGCGCTGCAAAACTGCGAAAGCGTCAAAAATATATGAAATTATTGAAAGTTAACTGGATCAAAAAAATAGTTCAAAATCGAATTGATAAAATTTGGAAATCCAATACAGCGGCACAAAGAGCAGAAGCAAAATCATATGTATGGGGGGAAGTCAAAAATTCAAGTGGTGAATCAATCGAAGGCAGATTTACTACGGTTGATGGCTATGATTTAACTGCCTGCGGAACCGTAGAAGTTGCTGAATATTTATTAGCTGATCATTCACAATCCGGTTACTTTACCCCCAGTCTTCTTATGGGAAAAGAATTGCTGGAAAAAATGCCCGGATATTCCGGAATTGAATACAAGTAAAGAGAGAATGAAAAATATAATCAAAGGAACATTAGGAATATTTGGCCTTTTATTGGCTTATTTATTGCTTTGGCCAGTAGGTGTAGATCCCGTGGTGTGGGAAGCGCCGGTTGCACCTGAAATGACGGGACAATTTGCACCGAATGGTTACCTGAAGGATGCAGAAGTTTTGGAATTGGATGATGGGATTGGCCCGGAAGATGTGGCCGTAGATGATGATGGGAATATGTTCGCCCCTTTTGATGATGGCCGCATTATGAAATATGATGTATTTGGAAAAAGTATGGGAATGTTTGTAAATACAGGCGGAAGACCATTGGGCTTGGATTTTGACGCTTCTGGTAATTTGATCATTGCCGATGCTTACAAAGGGTTGCTCAGTGCAGATAAGGATGGAAATCTCACTACACTAACAACAGAAGCGGAAGGGCTTCCATTTAAGTTTACAGATGATGTAGATGTAGCGTCGGATGGGAAAATATATTTTTCAGATGCATCTTCTGGATTTGATATTCATGATTACAGATTGGATTTAATGGTCCATCGGCCATTGGGCCGGTTATTGGTCTATGATCCGACAACAAAAGAGACGACCACTTTATTATCAAACTTATATTTTGCCAATGGGGTCGCCGTTAGCCCAGATGGTGAGTTTGTTTTAGTCAATGAAACGTCGGAGTACCGAGTGACAAAGTATTGGTTGAAAGGCGAAAAAACCGGGCAAGCAGAAATGATCATGGAAAATCTTCCAGGATTTCCTGATGGTATTTCATCCAATGGAAAAGGTATTTACTGGATTGCACTTCCGGCCAAAAGAAAAGAAATTATAGATAATCTGGCAGGAAAACCTTTTATACGAAAAGTAGTCCTTCGATTACCGGAATCAATTCAACCCTCACCGGACCGACATGGATTTGTGCTGGGAATTGATGGGGATGGACAGGTAATTCACAATCTTCAAGATCCTTCCTCTGAATCATTTTCACCGATTACAAGTGTAGAAGAAAAAAATGGTATTCTTTATTTGGGTAGTTTGACTTACCCTGGATTTGCCCGAATCAGCGCTCCTGAATAATTTTAAGGGCAAACTGTGCAATAGCAGGAATCATATCGCCAAACATGGCGAATCGTTTATCCCGGGTTTGTCCTTTCAAATATCGGATATATATCTGGGCTGCAATCCCCACCAATCGGTATAATCCCAATGCGTGATAAAATCGGATATTGGATACATCTCGTCCGCTAGTCTTTGTGTATCGTGCCACCAATTCCCTCCGAGTTAGGAATGAATTATCCAGAGGCATCATAGCCGATTGCTTGAAAAAATCCGGGTCATCCGGGTCTATCCAATAACATAAAAGAGAGCCCAGATCTGCCAATGGATCCCCAAGGGTACACATATCCCAATCAAAAATTGCCTCGATTTTCCCCGGATTATTTGCTGCCAACATGATATTATCCAATTTGTAATCATTGTGTACCAGAGTCGATTCGCTGGATAGTGGTTTATGGTCATTCAGCCAATTATATATTTCATCCATTTCCCGGATATCTTTGTGTTTGGCCGCTTCCCAGCGTTTAGACCATCCTTCGATTTGTCTATCAATAAATCCATCCGGTTTTCCCAAAGATTGAAGTCCCAGTGATTCATAATTCACTTTATGAAATTCTGCCAATGCGTCCGCCAATGCAATACTCATTTGTCTGCCTGCATGAGGTTTATCAGCAAATTCTGATGGCATATTTGTTCGAACAACAATCCCGGAGTGGCGATTCATTATAAAAAAAGGGGCGCCCACAATGGATTCCTCATCAGAGAATAAATAGGCTTTTGGTGCCAAGGGAAATATATTGTGAAGTACAGACAATACACTGTATTCACGCGCCATATCATGGGCTGTTGGAGCCAGAGGCCCCAAAGGTGGGCGACGAAGCACATATTCATGAGAACCATAATCAAGGTGATAAGTGAGGTTGGCTTTTCCACCCGGAAATTGACGAACATGAAGCGGGTTTTCTGACCCTTCTAATCTACCCTTTAGAAAGTCTGATAGTTTTAGTTCATCAAATTTCTCATCCGCCCGGACAGAAATCGTATCGACATTATGACTCATATTTCATTAAAATTTGCTTCGCTGCCGCCAGTTTATGTACTTCATCTGGGCCATCATAAATTCTGGCGCCCCGTTCATGGCGGTACCAGAATGAGAGGGGTGTATCATCGGTAATTCCCAAAGCACCATGGGTTTGGATAGCTCGATCTAAAACCTTCATCAACATATTTGCCACATGGAACTTGATAAGAGATATTTCCGTTCTGGCCGCAGGTGCACCTTCATCATCAATTTTTTTGGCGCATTCCAAAATCAATAATCGAGAGGCATTAATTTCGGCTCGGGATTCTGAAATCCAAGTACGAATAACCGGCTGATCTGAAAGCGTGGCACCCGGTTTAACTTTTCGATCTACAGCCCGTTGACACATCATATCAAAGGCCCGTTCGCAAATACCAATCCAGCGCATACAATGATGAATGCGTCCTGGCCCCAATCGTTCTTGGGCCAGTCGAAAACCATTTCCCGGTGTTTGAATGATATTTTCTTTGGGTACGCGAACATTCGTGTACTGCACCTCGCCATGACTGAAGAATCCTTTACCAACATCACCCATAATAGGAATATTTCTTACAATTTCAAACCCGGGTGTATTCGTGGGGACAATAATCATACTGGCCCGTTTGTGTCTACTTTCTTCATCAGGATTTGTCACAGCCATGACAATACAAAAGGCAGCGCCATCCACACAGGAAGTAAACCATTTTCGGCCATTAATCACATATTCATCTTCATCTAAAACAGCGTTGGTATCCAACCATGTTGGGTTGGACCCGGGACGATCCGGTTCAGCCATAGCGATACAACTGCGAATTTCACCGGCCATGAGGGGTCTAAGGTATGTCTCTTTCTGCTGGTCATTCCCAAACATAGATAACAGTTCAATGTTACCAATATCCGGTGCCTGGCAGCCAAATGTATAATGACCCAAGGGAGAGGCACCCAGGATTTCACTAACTGCTGCAAATTCAAGGAAAGGCATATTCATACCCCCATGATCTTTGGGAAGAAATGGTGCCCATAACCCCATCTCTTTTACACGAATTCGTAATGCATCTAAATTCGAATAGAGTGCTTCATATTGATGATTCAATAAAAGCGGCTCTATGGGTATCAATTCGTTATAAACAAATTGGCGATATTGGTTTAAATAGTCACTCTTCATATTTATTACTTCGTTTTATATAGGAAGAAGTAAAATCAATTTATGGATTGGAATCAAGAAGAAATTGATTTAATTGATGCTTGATGGATAATAGTCTTATCTTTCATACTTTCGGATGAATAAAAAATGAAGATAGCCATTATACAACAACAAGCCACAGAAGATGTGGCAGCCAATGTCCAACAGGGATTGGACAATATAGATAAAGCAGCAGTGCAAGGTGCAGAGTTAGCCGTATTTGCTGAATTGGCATTTACCCGGTTCTATCCGCAATATTTGGCTGATGGAGATGTGCGCCATTTGGCTGAACGAGTTCCGGGCCCAACCACTGAAAAATTTATGGCCAAAGCCAAAGAACATAATATGGTGGTTGTGATCAACCTCTTTGAATTGGAGGATGGAAAGACTTACGATTCTTCGCCGGTAATTGATGCAGATGGCACACTGTTAGGTACCACCCAAATGGTCCACGTGGCGGACTATGAATGCTTTTATGAAAAAAGTTATTATGCAGAAGGAGATCATGGTGCACCGGTTTATGATACGGCTGTAGGCAAGATTGGTGTGGCCATTTGTTATGATCGACATTATCCTGAATTTATGCGGGCATTGGGGGTGAATGGGGCGGAAGTTGTTGTGATTCCCCAGGCCGGTACGGTTGGAGAATGGCCCGATGGATTGTATGAGGCAGAACTCCAGGTGGCATCTTTCCACAATGGATACTTTTGCGCTTTGGCCAACCGCGTGGGGAAAGAAGACCAAATGGAATTTGCGGGAGAGTCGGTCATCACAAACCCAGAAGGCAGGGTGATTGCCCAATCGCCAGGGGGCGTGGATGATATTTTAATCCACGATTTAGATTTAGCAGAAGTGCCGAAATCCCACGCACGAACTATGTTTTTCCGGGATCGACGCCCGGATATTTATCCTCTGACTTAAAAAAACTTATGCGAATACATCCCAGACTTTATTCATTTCGCCGGTGACCATGGGCCATGCGCGCCAGGATGGCGTTATCCCATGCAAATATTTCCGTTGAACTTCGGGAAATACTTTTATCCGATCGACCCGATGAACTTTATGCTATTTCTCCCAAAGGGACTGTTCCTGTTTTGGAATTACCGGATGGGAGAGTTATCGATGAAAGTTTTCATATTATGGAATGGGCATTGAGTCAAACACAAACGGACTGGATGGAGATCGACCTGGATAAACAATTGGCCATGATTAAAGTGAATGATGAAGCATTCAAACCGTGGCTCAATAAATATAAATATCATGAACGTCACCGGGAACATCCGCAGAAATTTTACCAGGGGAAATGCGCAGAAATCCTTTCCACATATGAGACCATACTCAATACGAATTCATATCTTATGGGCAAAAAAGCCCAGTGGACCGATGTTGCTATTCTTCCCTTTGTCCGTCAATTCGCCCATGTGGATTTACCCTATTTTGAAAAAAAATTCATATCCTTGAATCAATGGCTTGAGGGTTGGAAAGGCTCAGGTTTATTTCAATCCGTTATGAAAAAATATATCCAGTGGCAGCCCAACCACGCGCCCCTCATTGTTTCATTTTGATTCCAAATTCAGTTTAATTTCTCTCCATGAAAAATGAAGTTTTATACAATAAAAAGAGTCGCGAATTACTCATGGATGAACTCCGGCAGGAAGCATTCGAACGAATCACTTGCTCATTTTACCGCTATACAAAGATTGAAAATCCAGATGTATTACGGAATGATCTCTATCGGGAATGGGATGCCTTAAAGGTTTTTGGCCGTATATATTTAGCGAAAGAGGGGATCAATGCCCAGTTCAGTTGCCCGGAACAACATTGGAAACAATTCAAAGCCAACTTAGCTTTTCATGAAATTTTAAAAGATATCCCCCTTAAAATTGCCGTTCAGGATGGGGAGTCCTTTTACAAGCTAACTATCAAGATCAAAGATGAAATTGTAGCTTATGGTGTTGGCGAGGATGAATATGATATGGCCCAAATCGGGAATCATCTCTCCGCAGAAGAATTCAATAAAAAATTAAATGATGAGAATACGGTCATTGTGGATATGCGCAATTATTACGAAAGTGAAGTGGGACGATTTAAGGACGCCATTGTTCCTGATGTGGATACATCCCGTGAATTATTGCCCAAAGTAAGATCCTTATTAAAAGGACATGAAGAGGATGAAGTCCTTTTATACTGTACGGGAGGAATTCGCTGCGAAAAAGCTTCAGCTTATTTAATCAACAGTGGATTTCAGCATGTGAATCAACTTAATGGCGGCATTATCCAATATACTCACGATGTGAAAGCTCGAGGTCTGGATTCAAAATTTATCGGTAAGAATTTTGTATTTGATGCCCGCATGGGTGAACGGGTTACGGATCATGTTTTGAGCGTTTGCCATCAATGCGGAGAATCGGCGGATCGTCATCTTGATTGCGGCAATGAGGCCTGTCATATTTTATTTATCCAGTGTGATTCTTGTAATAAAAAGTATAATGGATGTTGCTCACCGGAGTGCCAGGCATTTGCCAATCTCCCCATAGAAGACCAGCGGGTGCTACGGAAAGACCCGGAGAAGGTGGTATCAAGAGCACGCTATTCCAGTCGAGTTAAGCCGAAGCTTAACGAAATCGATCACTCGTAATTTGTGTACCAGAATGGTTGTCGGTAATACTGCCGAACGGGTTTACCTACGATTGCAGTATAGATCCAACCTGCCAACCAAAATGCAATCACCGCCGGTAGAATAATATTGATGAGAATAGAGAATACTCCCAACACAAACACCATTGCAAATGGCAGTACCACTGCCATGCTGATGTAGGGGTGTTTCAGCATAAATTTTTGTAATTTTTCCATCATATTTCCTTTTTTATTAGATGAGAGCAAAAACTGTGCAAAACACTTATTTTTGCCAGAGTGGACTCAAACCATGACGATGTGGCAGGGGGACTTAATAAATAAAAGTCATTCCTTTTAACTTAACTTCAAATTAGTTTCCCCTCCCTTTTAACTAATTCGATTTTAGGAGGTCGATCATGAAAACACTTTTTTCAGGCAAAATTCTACCCTTATTTATTCTCGTCAGTTGTGGACAGCCACCGGCTGTAGTATCAGAAGAACCGGAAATAAAGCTAGTTTCTACCTTTGATGTAGCGTTGGATCGGGAAACCCAATCCAAACTTGAATCGCAGTTCGACGCTGTACTGAACCCCCAAAACTTAGATGATTGGATGAAACACATGTCATCAAAGCCTCACCATGTAGGATCGCCATGGAGTAAGAAAAATGCGGAATTTATCGCCCAGAAATTTGAATCATGGGGATTTGAAACAGAAATTGAAACATTTGAAGTATTGATGCCATTCCCTAAAATCAGGAAGCTTGAACTGGTGTCACCCAACCATGTTTCGCTCCAACTCAAGGAACCCGTTTTGAAAGAAGATGCTACATCAGGGATTAGAAAAAATCTCCTCCCCGGTTTCAATGCATTTTCCGCAGATGGGAATGTAACGGCCGAATTGGTGTATGTGAATTATGGCATTCCTGGAGATTATGAAGAATTGGCGCGAATGGATATTGATGTCAAAGGAAAAATTGTTCTTGCAAGGTATGGTGGTTCATGGCGAGGGATCAAACCCAAAGTGGCTTATGAGCATGGGGCTATTGGTTGTATAATTTTTTCCGATCCAAAGGATGATGGATACGGTCGGGGAGATGTTTATCCCAAAGGTCCTTTCAGGATGGAACAGGGTGTTCAGCGAGGTTCCGTTTTGGATATGCCCATGTATCCTGGCGATCCCTTGACACCCGGATATGGTGCCAAACCGGGTGTGAAACGATTAGAAATTGCTGATGCACCTACCATTATGAAAATCCCAGTACTGCCAATTTCTTATGGTGATGCACTTCCGCTTTTAAAAGCGTTAGAAGGACCAGTTGCCCCTGCCAAATGGAGGGGTGGTTTGCCAGTGACATATCATATTGGTCCTGGGCCTGCAAAAGTGCACCTCCAACTGGAATTCGATTGGGGGCTGCGTACTGCCTATAATCCCGTGGCAAAACTAAAAGGTACGGTTTACCCAGATGAATGGATAATGAGGGGAAACCACCACGATGGTTGGGCTCAAGGTGCCTCAGACCCATTAAGCGGCATGGTGTCACTCATGGAAGAAGCCAGAGCTATTGGAGAATTGGTCAAAACAGGATGGCGACCAAAACGAACGTTGGTTTATGCTGGATGGGACGCAGAGGAGCCGGCCCTTTTGGGTTCAACGGAATGGGTGGAATTTCACAGGGAAGAAATTCAAGAAAAAATGGTTGTTTACATCAATACGGACGGGACAGGTGTTGGTTTTCTTGGTGTGGGGGGATCCCATTCCTTGGAAAAATTTATTAATGAAGTTACAGTGGATGTCATGGACCCAGTTCAGGATGTAAGTCTTCAGGAACGGCTTCGAGCTCGGCTTCGGGTGAGTGAAAATAAAGATGCAGAGCGGGAGGACTTACGGATTTATCCTATGGGGTCCGGATCCGATTATACTGCATTTATTCACCATGCGGGTGTGCCGGCATTAAACTTGGGATTTGGTGGTGAAAGCAGTGGTGGATCGTATCATTCCATTTTTGACTCCTATGATCATTATAAGCGTTTTAATGATGGCAATTATGTATACGGTACCACTCTTGCTAAAGTGAATGGCCGATTGGTTTTACGTCTTTCCGAGGCGGATATATTGCCATTTCGTTTTGTAAATATGGCTGAAAATATTGGATCGTTTATTGAGAGTAATAAAAAACTGGCGGAAGCGGTGGAAAAGAAAACGGAAAACCGGAATAAACTGTTAGACAAAAAAGCCTTTACCATTGCGGGGAATCCGAAAAAAACATACTTGCCGCCAAAACGGTTGAGCGTGGTGCCGGATTTTGATTTTAGTCCTTTAGATGAATCCCATAAAAGGCTTGAAGCCAGTGCGTGGAAATATGAAAAAGCATTAGCCGGAGTCAAAAAAGGATTCCTATCTGCTGAAAAAAAATCCCAAGTAAATCAATTATTACGGGAAGTAGAACAAGCAATGACCCGATCTGATGGATTGCCCCGGCGGAAATGGTTTAAGAATATGATTTATGCGCCGGGTTTTTATACAGGCTATGGCGTTAAGACACTCCCGGGGATTAGGGAAGGCCTGGAAGAACGAAATTGGGATGAAACCCACTTCTATATCCTTGAGGTCGCAAAAGCACTGGATCGTGCTACAGCTAAGATTAATGCAGCAGCAGATATATTGAAAGCCAGTTAAATGATTCAAAGCATTATTCTCACAGGACTGATCTTAATCACGAGTGTCATCGCAGGCCAACCCCAATCCGTAAAAGCTACCCGAAAATGGGTAAAGAAAAATGGCCATACCATTATTAAGGATTTTGCTCATTTGCTATCCATGCCAAATGTAGCGTCGGATACAGTAAACATCCGCAGGAATGCAAAATACATTAGTAATTTATTTAAAAAACGGGGTTTTGATATGCAACTTCTTGAAACTGAAGATGCTAACCCCATAATATATGGTGAATACAAAACACCGGGGGCCAAACGAACACTTTGTTTTTACGTCCACTATGACGGTCAACCGGTGGATTTAATCCAATGGACGCATGGTCCTTTTGACCCGGTTCTTTATGATGCATCCATGGATGCTGGGGGTAAGCCAATTCCATTACCAATGAAACAAACCAAGATCGATCCGGAGTGGCGGCTTTACGCTCGCTCCGCCGGGGATGACAAAGCGCCCATTATGACCATCCTGAATGCTGTGGATGGGCTTCAATCTTCGAAAATCGGATTTACATCAAACATTAAATTATTTTTTGAGGGAGAAGAAGAAGCAGGTTCTACAAACTTGGAAGCACATCTCACCAAACATAAAGCGCTTTTGGATGATATCGATATTTGGCTGTTTTGTGATGGCCCCATGCACCAAAGCCGTCAACCCCAATTGGTGTTTGGCGTCCGTGGCGTAACGGGAATGGAAATAACCGTTTACGGGGCGACCCGATCTTTGCATAGTGGGCATTATGGTAACTGGGCACCGGTGCCAGGACAATCTTTGGCCCATCTAATTGCAACCATGAAAGATGAAAATGGAAAAGTATTAATCGATGGATTTTATGATACGGTGGTACCTCTTTCTGAATTTGAGAGATTTGAATTAAGTAAAATTCCCGATGTGGACAGGCAATTAAAAAAGGAATTGGGATTGGCATATACAGAAGGTAATGGCCGAAGCATTAATGAACGATTGCTCTTGCCGTCTCTAACAATCAAAGGACTATCCAGTGGGAATGTGGGGAAGAAGGCGCGGAATGTAATACCGAATACTGCCACGGCTGCTATTGGTGTGCGCCTCGTAAAAGGGAATGACCCGAAGGATATGCTGGATAAAGTGGAAGCCCATATCCGTAGCCAAGGATTTCACATTGTTAATGATGAACCGGATATGGCGACACGGCGGAAATATCCTAAGATCGCTAAGGTCGATCGCCGGGGATCGGGTTATATCGCATCCCGAACATCCATGGAAGAACCCAACGCCAAAGCCATCATTAAAGCGGTTAGGGCATTTGTGGGGGATAAACTTATTCTTATGCCAGCGCTGGGTGGATCTTTGCCATTATATTTATTTACAGATTTGTTAAAAAAGCCGGCCATTATTGTACCCATTGCGAACCATGACAATAACCAACATGCCGCTAATGAAAACCTCAGAATTGCCAACCTTTGGTACGGGATTGACCTCATGGGTGTCATCATGACCATGACAAATTGATGACCCGTTTTTTACCCTTATTCATTAGTCTGACCTTTGGTCAATCCATTTCACTTGTAACACTTGATAGTGGTGTTGAATCATCATTCCGGGGATTGAGTGTGGTAAATCAGAAAGTGGTTTGGGTGAGCGGAACAGGCGGTACTGTTTTGCGGACCATAGATGGTGGAAAAAACTGGGAAAATATATCCGTTCCCAATATGGAAAAGATCGATTTTCGGGATGTAGAAGGCTTTAATAAAAATACCGCTATTGTGATGGGCGTCGCTTCTCCTGCTCGATTTTATAAAACCACCGATGGGGGCCAAAACTGGAAACTTGTTCATTTTGACGACCGGGCAGGCGTATTCTTTGATGGCATGTCATTTTGGAATAAAAATGATGGGATCGCATTCAGCGATCCAGTGGATGGCCAGCACTTGCTCATTCGAACCACGGATGAGGGCGATACATGGCATGAAATTCCAAAGGAAGGATTTCCCCATAAACTTAATCCCGAATTTGGTTTTGCTGCCAGCGGTACCGGTATTCCGGTTCAGGGGCGCAAGACAGTTTGGTTGGGGATGGGTGGCGTGAAATCCAGAGTATTCAAGAGTGAAGATGGCGGTATGAATTGGTCTGTGGCAGAAACACCGGTAGTTCATGGCGGCCAGAGTACGGGCATATATTCTGTCGCATTTAAGAATAAAAAAGTGGGTATTTCCGTGGGTGGGGATTACACCAATCAGTCCATAAAAAATACCATGGCATACTCGAATGATGGCGGCGCAACATGGCACCTTCCTGAAAAACAAACCCATGAATACCGTGAATGTGTGGCCCATTACCGCGGCAATATTTTTTTTGCTGTGGGGCCATCAGGGTTTGATATGACAACTGATAATGGAAAGAACTGGCATCCCCATTATTGGGAAGTGAATAACCTGACCGCTGTGGCTTTTGCCAAAAGATCCAATGTTGGGTTTGCCGTTGGTAAGGGCGGACAAATATATGAAATTAAGGTGAATCATTAATGGGACAAAAATCCGCTTTAGTCTTGGGTTGTTCCGGCTTGGTTGGCGCTGAAGTATTGAAGTTATGTTTAGAATCGGATACGTATAACAAGGTGGTTACACCTGTTCGACGCCCATTATTAATAAACCATGAAAAACGAATAGAAAAGGTAATTGATTTTGATATGCCACCCTGGGAAGAAATGTTTCCGGTGGATCATATATTATGCTGTTTAGGCACAACCATCAAAAAGGCCGGGAGCAAAATGAATTTTCGGAAAGTGGATCATGATTATCCGCTGGCCTTTGCTGCCGCTGCAAAAAAATGGGGAACGACTGTTTTTAGTGTAATAACAGCCACAGGGTCCAATGCCAACTCCAATATTTTTTATAATCGGGTGAAGGGAGAACTGGAAAGCAACCTGAAATCACTGGCCTTAAATTCAACACTCATTTTTCAGCCTTCATTATTATTAGGCGATCGAAATGAATTTCGGCTGGGTGAGAAAATCGGGATGGGTTTGGCTAAACTCACATCCTGGATGACACCCAGTTCTATTCGTGCAATTCATTGTAAAATGGTGGCAAAATCTATGCTTGTTGAGACAAATGCTAAAAGAACAGGATTCAACATTATTTCAAATAAAGAAATGCATAACATTGGATAAGGAGAATTCTATGATGAAAAAATCAATCATTATTTATATGACAGGAATCATAATCCTGTCATCGCAATCGTTGAAAGTGGATCCAATGATCTATGAAATTATTGATAATATAAGTGCAGACCATTTAGAAGAATATGTTACCAAATTGGTCAATTTTGGGACACGCCATACACTGTCTGACACACTATCCAGCACTCGAGGGATTGGTGCTGCCCGGCGGTGGATCAAAAAAGAATTTGAGAAAATATCCAAAGATTGCGGTGGATGTCTGGAAGTGAAAGAACAGTGGACCTTGGCCAAGGGGAATCCGAAATCTCGGATAAAAAAAGATACATGGATTGTTAATATTTATGCGGTAAAACGGGGTACGAAATATCCCAATCGATATGTGATTATGAGTGGTGATATTGATTCAAGGATTTCTGACCCGCTGGATGGGAAAGGCGATTCACCTGGTGCAAACGATAATGCCACTGGTATGGCGGGTGCACTTGAATTGGCGCGAGTTTTATCGAAGTATGATTTCCCAACATCCATCCTTTTGGCTGGGCTTTCAGGAGAGGAGCAGGGTTTGTATGGTGGAAAGTTTTTGGCGGAAAAAGCCAAGATAGAAGGCTGGAAAATTGCCGGCATTTTGAATAATGATATGATTGGTAATATCGAAGGGGTGGACGGTGTTATCGATAACCGCACATTTCGGATATTCTCTGAGCCCTATTCGATGTTAGAGACCGAAAAACAATTAAAACAAAAGCGGTTTTATGGGGGTGAGAATGATGGCGAATCTCGTCAGCTGGCCCGCCATATTTTTGCCAGCACAAAAACCTATTTGCCTGAAATGAATCCTCTCCTGATCTATCGGTTGGACCGTTTCGGTCGCGGAGGGCACCATCGTCCATTTAACGAAGTGGGATTCCCGGGGATTCGAATCATGGAAGCACACGAGAATTACAACCGCCAACATCAGGATATTCGAATGGAAAATGGAATAGATTATGGCGATGTGATTTCTGGCGTGAATTTTGAATATTGCGCCAAACTGACTGCTGTGAATGCTGCGGCACTTGCTACGTTGGCTCTGGCGCCGGCAAAACCAAAAAATGTGAAAATCGGCGGTATTGTAAAACCATCCACAATACTTTCTTGGGAAAAAGTGGATGGCGCAGTCGCTTATAAATTATACTGGCGGGATACCACCGCACCAACGTGGCAGCATTTTAAGTGGGTGGAGAGTGATATAACGAAATACACCTTGCAAGGCATTGTCATTGATAATTTTCTATTTGGCGTTTCCGCTGTGGGAAAGGACGGTCATGAAAGTATGGTGGCATATCCCGGTGGGTTGATTGGCAGATAGCTTGTGAGTCAAATTATAAAATGGGCGATTGCCCTTATTTTTTGTTCTTTTGCCTTAGTTAACTTAAATGATCCGGACGGGTTTGTCTGGGTGTTCATATATCTTGCAGTTGCCTTTTTACCCCTTGTAAAAAGAGTGGGTGCGCTATACTTAAAGATAGGTGCAGTTGTACTATTCATTATTGGCTGTCTTATTACGTTTGGCATTTTAAATAGTTTAATGCCTTGGCAAGTTGATAATCGTATGATGAATTTATGGGAACACCAGCGAGAAGGACTGGGGCTTGTCCTTGGGGCCGCCTGGCTTTGGTTCGGTCACATATTGAAATAATTTTAATATAAAGAAAAAAATATCACCCTAAATTCTGAACTCTTTTTAACATAATTGAGGAATCTGTGAAAAACTTATTTTTACCCCTAACCATATTACTGAGTGCCTGTATGCAAAATTCAACACCCCCTAACGCGACCAAAAAACCCCATGAAATGACCATCCACGGAGATACGCGCGTTGATGACTATTATTGGATGCGGTTAACGGACGAACAGAAGTCTGCCAAAGACAAAGACAGCCATACCCAAGAAGTGTTGGATTATATTAATGCGGAAAATGCCTATACCCAAAAGCGTCTGAAACATACGGAAAAATTTCAGAATGATTTATTTGATGAAATTGTGGGGCGCATCAAAAAGGATGATGAATCTGTCCCCTATTTGGATAATGGATACTTTTACTATACTCGCTATGAAAAGGGTAAAGAGTATGCCATCCATTGCCGGAAGAAAGGATCTTTAGATAGCAAAGAAGAAATCCTGTTGGATGAAAATGTTTTGGCCAAAGGTCGCGATTATTTTGCTGTGGGTGGTTTGGATGTAAGTCCGGACAACCAATGGATGTCCTACGGCGTGGACCTGGTGAGCCGTCGGATTTATACCATTTATTTTAGGAATTTGGTTACGGGAGAAGTGCTGGAACAAACCATTCCCAGTTCAACCGGAAGTGTGGCTTGGGCCAACGATAATCGGACTGTTTTTTATACATCCAAAAATGAAGTAACATTGTTATCCGAAAAGATTTGGCGCCACAAAGTCGGGACAGATTCTGCCAAAGATGAACTGGTTTACGAAGAAAAGAATGAATCCTTTTACAATGGTGTTTACCGATCCAAGTCCGGTGAATTTATCATCATCTGGAACAGCAGTACTCTTGTGAGTGATTACCATATTTTATCTGCAAACGATCCTGACGGAGAGTTCAATAATTTCTCACCCCGGGGCACAGAACACGAATACAGCATCGATCATTACCAGGACAAATTTTACGTCATTACCAATTGGGAGGCCAATAATAATCGCCTTATGGAGACATCAGAAGATGCCACCGATATGGGCAACTGGAAAGAAGTGATTGCCCATCGGAATGATGTTCACCTTTTGGGAATGGAAATTTTCAAAAACCATCTTGTGCTGAATGAACGGAAGGACGGCCTTCGGGGATTGCGGGTAATTAACCAGAAAAATGGTCAGGATGAATATATTAATTTTGGTGAACAAACCTATACGGCAAGAATTTCTGTGAATGAGGAATTCAACACCAATATTTTGCGCTATGGATATACATCCATGGTGACGCCCAGTTCCACATATGATTATAATATGGATACGGGTGAAATAACCTTAATGAAACAGCAGGAAGTGGTGGGTGGCTATGATCAATCATTATATCGTTCGGAGCGTCATTATGCCCTTGCACGTGATGGTCAACCTGTGCCAATCTCTTTGGTTTATAAAAAAGACCTAAAAAATGATCCAACCTTTAATAATCAAGGTGCTCGAGATAATCCACAGAATTTATTACTTTATGCTTATGGTTCATATGGTTCAACAAGAGATCCTTATTTCAGTTCTACTCGATTAAGCTTATTAGATCGAGGTTTTATTTATGCTATTGCCCATGTTCGTGGAAGTCAGATCTATGGTCGCCAATCCTATGATGACGGAAAAATGCTTAATAAGAAAAATACCTTTACTGATTTTATTGATGCGGGTAAATATTTGGTTAAAGAAGGGTTAACTGATCCAAATCATCTCTTTGCAGAAGGGGGCAGTGCAGGCGGACTCTTGATTGGCGCCGTCGTGAATATGGCTCCTGAATTATGGAAAGGCACCATTGCCGCCGTACCTTTCGTGGATGTGGTGACTACTATGCTGGATGCATCCATTCCCCTTACGTCAAACGAATGGGATGAGTGGGGGAATCCTGAGGAAAAGAAATACTATGATTATATGCTTTCCTATTCCCCTTACGACCAAGTTATAGATCAAGTGCATCCAAACATGTTGGTCACATCCGGATTTTTTGATTCCCAGGTGCAATATTGGGAACCTTTAAAATGGATGGCCAAATTGCGAGACAATTGGCAGGGGAAAAATGTCCTTTATCTTCATATGAATATGGATGCAGGTCACGGGGGTAAATCCGGACGATTCCGCCGTTACCGTGAAGTTGCTTTAGAATATGCCTTCCTATTTGATTTGGTCGGAATTAAAGAATAGGGTTTTTCAATTCGCCCCCTAAATCCCCCATTGCTTGCCCGCCTTTCGAGGGTACGAGGAGGGAATCTTAAAGGGGGGAAATGTTCCGAATAATGTATAAAAACCGTTTAAAAAGCAAACCTCACCGATTTGCTTCTTTCCAAATATGTGTGTAAGTTTTAGCCATTATGAGATTAAAAACAACCCTCATTGGATTCACATTGGTTTCCTCCCTTGCACTCCAGGGGTGTTATACCCAGTTAGCCATGTTTTATCCTGATCCGGAAGAAGAACTGGAAACCTATTCCCGTGCAGGAGCCCGGCCTAGCGTGGGTATGTATGCCCAGGATTCGGGATCTGGGTCACCCTTAGCCTATTCAACAATGCAGAATCGATTTAGTCCTTTTAATGGGTACAATAATTATTATAACCGCTATCGTTTTTATAATGACCCTTATTCTGGCTATGGTGGCTATGGTGGCTATGGTGGCTATGGTGGCTATAGTTATAATCTGGGTGGGTATGATATGTTTGTTCCGTTTATTCCTGTGGCGGGTGAGAAAGATATTCGACAATTCACTAAAGATAGAAATCGGCCCACTACCACCAACTTACAGGTGATTCGCACATCTAATACCAATGAAAACTCCAGGTCTTCATCCAGTAGGAATAGCGGTTCTTCCGGGAGTTATTCGTCTGGCAATAATAGTTCTTCAAGCAGTTCAAGTTCATCTTCTGGAAGTTCCAGTGGTCGTCGTGCCACACGTCGTAATTAATTAGTACTGTATTTAGGGTGCTTTTATGAAAAGTATATCCCGTTTATTATTTTCGATATTTTTACTGCTATCCATACTAACATCTCAATCCGCTTCTGAAGCAATTCGTCTATTAGAAAATGAAATGGGTTTTGGAGCGCGATCTCTTGGGATGGGCGGTGCAAATATTGCTTTGGGAGATGATCCGTCTGATATGTATTGGAACCCGGCAGGCCTGGCGGGGATTATAAACAAGACCTTTTACATTGAAACCAATAATCTTAATTATAATAATAATACAACATATTTAGATCAGACCACAAATAATCCGCTCCAAAAATTTGGTCAATTCAATGGTTTTGGGATTGCCTATCCAATTCCAACAGTGAGGGGGAGTATGGTCGTTGCCGTTGGTTATAACCGAATTCTCAATTATGATGCATTGATGTCATTTTCCGGCTTCAGTCTTCAGGATAACACTCTGGATTTTCCCATCAATGTTGATGGGGTAGAAAAAAACTATCAATTTTCAAAAAAGGTTCAGCGGAGTGAACAAGTGATAAGTAACGGAGGCATGGAACAACTAACATTTTCTTTCGGAATTGCTTTGTCACCCACCATTTCTGGAGGTATTTCCGTCTCTCGGTTAACGGGCAAGGAAGAGTATGAATTCAAATTTTCTCAGGAAGATCTTCAAAATACTTATAGCCAGTTCCCGGCAGATTTCAATCAATATAATCTGAAACAATCCTTAATCACTAAAACAAGTGGGTGGAATATCCGCGGCGGATTAAGATCATCTTTGAACGAATGGCTGCGTTTTGGGATTGCCCTGTCACTGCCTTATACGATTCATGTGGAAGAGCAGCATGGTACCGATGAAAAACTTACATTTGATAATGGGGATAAAAGCGATGCAACCGTAACCGGATATTATGATTATAAAGTTCATGCACCCCTGATTGGAGATGTGGGAATGGCATTAACATCCGAGAATTTGGCCATATCAGCCAGTTTACGTTTTAAGGATTGGGGTGCAACAGAATTCAATCTGAATAATCTATCCAGAAACTCAGATGATTATGCATTATTAGAAGAAGAAAATTCTGTATTAACATTTCAATATCGTCCCGTCATGCAGTTACGGGTTGGCGTTGAATATCTAAAAGAATTTAATGACAGTTTCGGCATCACATTCCGCGCAGGTGGAGGTTTAATTCCGTCACCTGATGGGGACAGTAAAGAAGATAAAAGTTATACCACTATAGGATTGGGAATACCAATAGGAAATGCCATAATGCTGGATGCAGCTTATATCTTTTCCCAGTGGGAAAAAAAATCAAGGGATTGGTATACACCGGCGGGTGCCACAGAAGAAGTACAGTCTGATCGATTGCTGGTGAATTTCTCGTATTTATTTTAATTATAAAGATTCATTGAATTCTATTTGGAATTCGGTGAGTCACTCGACTAATTTTCCGGGCCTTTTTTGAACGCTAAAGAGGTGTTAATATATTTAACAACATGTTTGTTAGGGGGCTCGGTAGCTCAGTCGGTAGAGCAGAGGACTGAAAATCCTTGTGTCGGCAGTTCGATTCTGTCCCGAGCCACAAAACAAAGCTCTCGATTAATCATCGGGGGCTTTTTATTTTATATCATTATTTATTTTTGGTAATCAAATACCCATAGTTTGATTATTTTAGTCCTGCATA
>JAPYOT010000023.1 GCA_029938045.1 Fidelibacterota bacterium
TCGAAAAGGGCGAACGTTTTATCATCACAGGTGGTGTGCCCATGGGCGTAGCGGGCACCACAAATTATCTGTCAATTCAAACATTATAATAAAGGATTAATCATGAACACAAAAAAACATATTTTACTTTTCATTGTTGCCGGCTTTATTGTTGGATGCAATAATGATGCAACTCTAAAAAAACGTGCTTATGAACTGGCCCATAAATTCATCATAACCGATGGCCATATTGATGTGCCATGGCGGCTGAATGACGGTTATGAAGATTTGTCAATCCGCACCGAAACCGGTGATTTTGATTATATCCGAGCGAAAGAGGGTGGTTTGGATGCGCCTTTCATGTCTATCTATGTCCCTTCTTCATACCAGGAAACCGGCGGGGCAAAAGAAAAAGCGGATTCTCTGATTGACTTGGTCCATCGGATTGCGAATGACCATCCCGATAAATTTGAAGTGGCATACAGTGTGGCTGATGTGAACCGTATTTTTGGAGATGACAAAATTGCCCTCCCAATGGGGATGGAAAATGGCGCGCCCATTTTAGATGACCTGAGCAATGTGGCTTATTTCCATAAACGGGGCATCCGCTATATCACCCTGACCCATGCCAAGGATAATCTCATTTGTGATTCGTCTTACGATACCACAGGCACATGGGGCGGCTTGAGTCCTTTTGGCCGAGAAGTCGTGAAAGAAATGAACCGGGTGGGCATTATGGTAGATATCTCCCATGTGACTGATGATGTAATAAACCAAGTGATGGATATGACCGATGTGCCGGTAATTGCATCCCACTCTTCCTGCCGTCATTTTACGCCGGGCTGGGAGCGCAATATGGGCGATGCTGAGATCAAACGTCTTAAAGATAATGGGGGTGTTATTCAAATCAATTATGGTTCATCTTTTATCACACAGGCTTCTTTAGAAAAAGGTGAAGAAAACCGGGAAAGAATAATGGCCTACGCCAAAGAAAATAATCTAAAAAGAGGCGACGAAGTGTTAACAACCTTTGCAAAAAAGATCAATGCAAAAAACCCTGTTTATGCTGACATATCTGATGTTGTAGACCATTTTGACCGGGTAGTGGCATTAGCAGGAATAGATCATGTGGGTATTGGATCAGACTATGATGGTGTGGGGGATTCACTTCCCTACGGATTAAAAGATGTGGCTTCTTACCCCAACCTTATTTTTCATCTATTGAAGCGGGGCTATTCTGAAGAAGATATTGAAAAGATTTGCTATAAGAATATCTGGCGAGTCTGGTCAGCGGTAGAAAGGGCGGCGGCTGATAGTTAACGGGTTGATTTGCACTGATTGTGATTAAATGAAACGCCTCTGGCTCAAATAGCCTCCTCACGGGGGCTTTTTTGTTTTTGGATTTAGGTCGGGCTCATAACCCGATTGGAGAGTTATTGAGCTTAATCGGGATTTGCATTTGTGAACTTAGGTCAGTCTCATAACCTGATGGGTGGATATCCTTTAGTAGTTTTAAATTTTAATCATTTTGGTGGATACTACCCCAATCAGCCAAACTCTTAAATATAGGTAAAAGACTTTCTCCTCTTGTGGTTAATGAGTATTCCACCCTTGGCGGGATTTCGGCATAAATCTTTCTGTTTATAATCTTATTTGATTCCATTTGTCGAAGTTGTTGAGTGAGCATGTTTTTACTGATACCTTCAATGCTTCTACTTAAAATACCAAAACGATTTATACCTTGAGATAATCTAAAAAGAATAATTGGTTTCCATTTACCACCAGTAACCTTCATTGCATAGGTAAGTGGACATTCTTCTTGTTTTGGTATATCTATTTTTTCTATCTGCAATGTGTTATTCATGTTTTATCCTTAATAGTCCTATAAATATGACTAGGTTAAATAATATTGCCTAATTGTCATAATAAAATATACTAAATAAATTTGGCCTAACAAAATAAAGGATACAGCTATGACTATGAAAAAAACAGTACAGAATAGCCCATACATAATAAAGGGCGAAAAGAAAAAATATGCATGGTGTGCGTGTGGAGATTCATCTAATCAGCCATTTTGTGATGGTAGTCATATGAAAAGTGAAAAGTTTTCACCCGTTATTTTTGAAAATGAAAAAGAAGGTACCATCGCACTATGTGGTTGTAAACAAACTGGGAATCCTCCATTCTGTGATGGGACGCATTCCAGTTTATAAATAATAAAGGAAATAAAATGAGTCAAAAAATTGAAATGGTATTAAGAATCCTGATTGGTCTATTATTGGTTAATTCCGGATTGAATAAATTTTTCCAATACATGCAAATGCCTGAAATGGCAGAAGGTGCCATGGCATTTATGATGTCCATGGGAAAAACAGGATACCTATTTCCAACTATAGCAGTCATTGAAATAGTTGGTGGTGGTTTATTAATTGCAGGAAGAATGATTCCTTTTGCATTGGTTATTCTGGCACCGATTGTATATAATATTCTAATGATTCATGCGCTTCTGGACTCGAGTGGTATTATGGTAGGTATAATGCTGAGCATCTCTTTGGGGTGGATTGCATGGAACAGAAAAGAATCATTCACAGGACTATTTGAATAAAAGTCACGCAGGAGAAATCTTGCTGGATTAATTCGACGCCTATTCGTCTTCCAGCCAATATAAAATAGAAGAATGTGCGTGAGGCTCATAACCCGATGGGTTGGTTTATTTGCAACTTTTTAAAGTTAAGATGGTCTAACCAAAAATAATAATTAGGAAAAAATTAAATTTAGTTACTGTAAATCTTCGCGTGGATATCATCGAAATATTTATCCTTTATACAATCCGTTCACCCAATCTCCATCTTCATTAGATAGGGCCTCGCCCAGTTGGGCTGCTGCTTCAACCTGTTCCACATTCCGCTGACCCAATAGTACGCACCCTGTTGGCACATCTGTTAATAGGGCATCAACCAATCCATGCATCACCGGTTCGGGATGATTGGCAAAGCGCTCTTCAAGTTTGGACTTATTGGTTTTCATTTTATCGATTAATTTCTGATCAGCAAAGTCCTTCACCGTTTTGCGAAAGTCTCCTGTTTCAAATGTCGCGGGTTCTGTGTATTTACCCGTAAGTAAGCCGTGCTTGATGGGTGAGAAAAAACAGATGCCCACATTATTGGCTTCTACATAATCTTTTAGTCCGGTGGGTGCATAAGTGTCATCCATTACATTTCGGTAAGGCTGAATCACATCCGGGTCAACGCGTTCAATAAAATTCATAACCTTGTCTGAAGACCAATCGGACAGTCCTATGAATCGCGTTTTTCCTTCTGCTTGGAATCGGCGTATTGTTTCTACTGCATCATCAAAATACTGTTCCTGTTTCCCAAAGTTGCAATGATGAAGATACATAAGATCAACGCAATCCGTTTTTAAATTTTTCAGAGATCGTTCCATATTAACCCGCATATGTTCCGGGTGATACCAATGGTTGTGGGGACCCATATCCCAACCCACTTTTGTAGCAATAAAAATATCATTTCTGGGGATTTCATCCCACATAGTGCCAATAATTTGTTCGGATCTTCCATCACCATAAACGTCTGCAGTATCCCAATGATTGATGCCAACGCTAAATGCTTTTTGCAATGCGGTGCGGCTATCCGAATCCTCTTGACCCGCCCAGCCTATTGGCTGGTTTTTCCCCACGGTATTGGCGCCGCCATATGACCATGTTCCCAAGCTGATTCGGGATACTTTTTCTCTCGATCTGCCTAAAATAGTATATTCCATTTTTATCCTTTTATTGAATTGGAAAAGTTACGGAAACTCCATCCTTATTATGTCAGCACGATTTCAAATTATCGATATTGGTCATCGGGGTTATTCGCTTGATCGAGCTTTGTCTGAACTGGAAGCAGCGGTGAGTGACTGCGTTTTTGGCGGTAAAACCCGAGCCATCAAGGTTATTCATGGCCACGGAACCGGCGCCTTAAAACGTGGCGTGCGAGAATGGTGCGAAGATCAGACGGGTCGATTTCAAGCCGTGATTATTGGAGAAAACTATGATTTGTTTGACCCCGAATCTGCGGGAATGCGTGCCGATTGTGGCTCACCTCGAGATCCGGACCTTGGGCGCAGAAATGGTGCTGTCACTTATATTTGGCTCTGGTGATTTGACCAAAGGGCTCCTTGCTTGTAAATTGTATTTATCTATATGACTGAAGAATACACTCAATACGATCATCTCTTCAAAAATGTGATTCCAAATGCCATCAACGGTGTGCAGATTTTTGGCATGGATGATACTTATGTAAAACCGCAGGATTATCAAAATGTAAATAACCTAGAAAATGGTATCTGGGAAGACCTGTTTGTAAACTTAGAGCTCCAAATGAATCAATATGTCTCCCGCGAATATTTGTTGGGTATGCAAACACTGCCCATCCCCCGGGATCGATTTCCAGAGTTTGAAGCAATCTCTCCCCTCATAGAAAATTCTACTGATTGGCAACTCATTCCTGTGGCCGGATTTTTATCGGAGGAATTATTCTTTGACCTCAATGCCCAACGAAAATTCCCAGTGACGGATATTATTCGAAAGTCCCCTCGTTTTGCAGAAAAATATGCCCATGCAGATATTCAAAACGATGTGGGTTATACGCCGGAACCAGATATATTTCATGATATTCAGGGGCACATTCCTTTTTTGATGAATAAAGCATATGCTGACTACATGCATGGTGTGGGTCTCCTGGGAGATGAAATTCTGCGTGACGAAAGGGGGTTGGGACCTGAACTTGTCGCCCATAATTTAAAACGGCTGCAGAACTTTGCCTGGTGGACCTATGAGTTTGGTCTCATTAAAAACACGGGGGAAAGTGATCAGTTTAGGCGAATTAAAAATGACATCGATTATGAAATTTACGGTGCTGGAATCATTTCATCTTTTGATGAAACTCTGAATGTAGTCCAGTGTGCCAAGGGCCAATTGAATCATTCTAAGTTTTTACCCTTTGATATTGAAGAGGTTGTTCTGACTCGCTTTGACTATAGTAAGATTCAAGATCGTTATTATGTTATTAACACCATGACGGACATGTATCGCGATTTTAAAGATAACCAGAATCTATTCTGGTTTGAAGGATGACTCCCTTTTAAGTATTTCATTATCTCGAAGAATAAAAAAACAATTCCTTTCTGTATCATCATGCTCTTTATATATAAGGGGTGCGCGCCAGTTGCCTTTGATACAAGAAACCCCGAATTATTAATCACCAGGGGCGATTCATTGTTGCTTGTCCATCCCGACGATGCAGACCTTAGAACGGCAATCGTCGATGCCCGGCTAGCTCTGGCAAAATCAAAAAACAGTCTTAATGAATACAAAAAAATACTGGAGATTGATCCAAAAAACAGTACGGCTCGATACCATATATATATGGCAGAGGGGAAAGCCAATCATAAAAAGGGGCATAAAAATGGCCAGTGGGATGCCATTCAATCTTTTGCTAAAGCTGTGGCAGCTATTGATACAGTGGGAGAACCTTATTATTGGGCAGGCCGTGCGTATGAGAAAAAGGACGAAACGGATTTTGAGCTTCCTCTTGAATCTTATGATAAAGCACTATCCCTTTACCTTTCAAGTGAAATGCGTGGAAAGGTAAAATCCGCACGAGAAAGTTTATTACAACGTAAAAAAATCTATGAGGACTTTTGGAAATGACGTAATAAGTTTTCACTTTCTCCTCAAAGATTTCACTAATATTTTTGACTTGATTCGAGAACAGAACATAGCTAAACTTTCGCACCTAATGACTCAAGTCTTTAGGTGCCACACAATCCGAGGTAAAGATAAATGGCAAAAAGAACCAAATTTAATAAATTACTCATTGGGGTGATTTTCACCCTTTTCGTTACAACGTTGTTTGCACAAAAACCCCGAACTATTTCGGGGGCCCTTGTTGATGCTGCGGGTAATGGTATCGTTAAAACTACTGTTTTGCTTTTAGGTGAAGATGGCACCGAAGTTCAGCGAACAGAAACGTCAAAAAAACGACTGGGGCGAGGCGGAGGCAATTTTGAATTCAAAAAGGTATTGCCCGGGAATTATACATTGGAATCTGACGCAGGTGATGCAGGAAAACTAAGTTCGCCTGTTGAGGTTTCTGATAAAAATGTTAAATTGGGAGATCTTCAATTATCATCTGAGGCACCACCAACGGCTGTAACGACCGAAGGCACACCGGAACCCACACCAGATTCTGTAGAGTTCACACCAGATCCTGGCAAAGATTATATTCTCAATGAACTCAGTTTTGAAATTAAGAAAATGACTGCTGAGCTAAAATTCCTCAATGAAGAATTAGAAAATTTAAAGGCGCTCAGCAAGATGTGGGTTAACCCCCTTGCCATTTACTCCAAAGAAATTATTATGAAAAATGGTTCAACCGTTTTTGGTAAAGTGATTTATCAAGATGAGGAATCATTGAAAGTTGAAACACTGTTGGGCTACCTGATTATAAATCGAAAAGATGTGGTCAGGATGATCGATAATGTGGTTACAGAAGAACAGGCAGAATACGTGCCAGAGCAAGTGCGGGATAGCTATACGCCACCGCCCATGCCTAAACTTGCAGAACCTCAGTACACCTCTTCCGGAAGAAGTGCATCAAAAAAATACTCTGCCAATTGTGTCTTGGTGGGTAATATTACCGAAAAGAAAGATGTCCAAGGAAACTATGTCTTTACTGGTGAGCTTAAAAACATTGGTGGGCGGAGGTCTGATTTTGTCAAAGTAGATTTTGTATTCCGTAAAAACTGGAGTGGTGAAACAAAAACGTTGACTACCTTTGTAAGAGGTGGATATCATACCTTTGATTCTGGGATTACAACAGATGCAACCTTGTTGCCCGGTGCAACAGGTGGGTTTGAACTTTATGTCCCCCATGATTTTGGGTCATTTATCGGTTACTCCTATGTCATTGACTGGGAAGAATACGAATAATGGGATTGGGTTCCCCGATTAAACCGATAGTTAAAGGACTCACAACCCTTATTACAATTTGTTATCTTTCTGCTCAGGAGACACCTCTTTCTGAAATATTCTTTTTGGATCTTGGTATTGTTATTGAGCCAGCAAATAATTCTGAAACTTACTCCCGCCTTGTTGAAAAGCCTTCAAAAGAAGTATCCTTCAAAATAAAAAAAGTCGAAAGTGGCTCTGTCTATATGGCTTCCAGCAAAGAGTTACTTTCAACACTGGAACGGATAAACAGCCGCATTGAACGACTGGAAAATTCCTTAAAATCAGACGTGGCTATACTGCGTCAGGAAAACGGGCAACTCAGACAAAGTCTGGTTGAATTAAAACAAATCAAAACAAAACCAGCTCAACCGGCAATTGTTTTAAACCGCCCCGTTATAAATTCAAAATTATCTACAAAAAAAGATATCAAGCCATCGCCGGAAAAACCAATTTCCAAACCAACTTTGGATTTTAATCCGTCAATATATATGGCCGGCGTGTTTGCTTATCAGCGGGAAGATTACCAAACGGCGCTGGATAAATTTTCGATACTTCATTTAAAAGATGCCCCTAAAAAAACAATTGAAAATATTTTATACTGGACCGCTGATTCGTATCAGCAAACGGGGCAATACGAAAAGGCCCTATCTCTCCTGAATAAAATCACAGTTACGGGTGGATTAAGAATTGACGATGCTCTAGTGAAAAAAGGACTATTACACCGAAAAATGGGTAACGAATCTTTAGCGATAATTGCTTTTGGAAATGTCGTATCACAGTACCCGGATAGTGAATATTTCCGTTTGGCAAAAATGGAATTAAAAAAAGTTGATGGTATCCAATGAAACAGGGAAGTCGCTTTTTATTATTATCCTTCATTGCCTTATCCACAATCTTTGGAGCAACCCGCGTTGCTTATCTAAGACCTGGACCTATGATGAAAATTCCATATACAACGGTAGGGCCTTCTCCTTATTTGTTTATTGCGGGGTTTGGATCTGAACTTCACAACTTATCCCCATTTAATACAGCTGGGGGTGCATACTTCAGTATGGAAACGAATGGGTGGACATTTGGTTTTTCTACGGCACAAGGCGCCGATACCACCCGTCTCGCGAATCTGGAGATTTCAACTTATAAAGCACCTGTAGAGTTTGGGTTTCATCTCCAGCGTCGTGTATATGTACGAGAGAACATTGCATTTACAGTTGGCCTCCAGGATATTGTATTTGAAAACAATACCAAGGGCCTAAGCCTTGATCCAAAAGAATTATCCTTTTTTGGAATTGTAAGCAGCCAAAAGCAAATGGGACAATACAACATGAATACCTTTATCGGTTTTGGTACGGGGGGCTTTGGCGCAATCGATACGGTAAATACGGATACACTTACGGAAGAAATAACCGGAACGAATGCCGGTGTTTTTGCTGGTGCAATTTTTAATACCCCATATCTGGAAAAATGGGGTGGTATAGATATTGTGGGTGAATTTGACGGGAATGGCATCAATGTGGGACTCCGCATCCCCCTTACCTCGGATTATCGCCTGAACCTAGGATTCACCCACATAGAAAAATTACCTAAATGGAAAGATCGATATTGGGAAGGCCACGCTGGCCTGACTATCGGTTTTGAAATAACTGCGTCCCGAGGATCTGCCATCAAAACGCCGGGTAGCGGCCCATCACCACCTGTTTATGGACCGGGTCCCGTTCATATGGCAGAAATGGACACAACGCTAATGCTGGCTGATTATATGGTTACTACCCTTCGGGATTCTATGGGGATGATGAACAATGAAATGCGGAATTTAATCACGCGGCTTTCGGCCATGGAGCAACACTCCAGCTTTTTGGAAGATTCTCTAAAAGCAATTAGGCTAAATAAGAATGTAAATGAACAGAAAATGAATGAAGCAATGCGTCATTTGTCTCGTTCTTTACGTTATTTCCATGCAGGAGACTATCGAACGTCGCTACAAGAAGTGGAATCAGCCTTAGATGCAAATCCAAACTTAGCATTGGCCTATGCCCGCCGCGGTTCCATCTACTTTAAACTGGGGGATATTCAGCGCGCAACTATCAACTGGAACCTTGCTTTGCGCATGGATCCAGAATATGATGATGTAAGAAATGTGCTGAAAGCATTGCATGAAAAACGATTGAAATCAACCAGCATGATTAAGGAATAGATATGGATATTGCAACCCTTGTAGGAATACTATTAGGAATGGGAGCCATTGTTGGCAGTATTTTTTTAATGACTCCTGATTTAGGCATGTTTGGATCTGCATCAAGCATTGGTATTGTTATGGGTGGAATGATTGCATCTGTTTCTGTCGCCTTTCCATTAAAAGATGTGCTTCAGTTGGGGGCAGCAATGGGCGCCGTTTTTAAGGGAAATAAAGATTCTCTTGGAAACATTGTTGAAGAAGCTGTTGAAACTTCTGAAGTGGCGCGTAAAGGGACAGCTGATTTAGAAAACCATATTGGAAATATTAAAAGTTTCTTCTTCCGTGATGGTGCTCAAATGGTGATTGACGGATATTCTCTAGAGGAAATAACTGAAATTTTAAATACGCGAATTGAATATCGAGAATTAAGGGAAAGCACACAGGCTGGGTTGTTTAAGTCGATGGGGGTAATGGCACCCGCTTGGGGTATGGTTGGAACGCTTATAGGCCTTGTGGTTATGTTGTCCGGTTTTGGGGAGGGCGGTTCAGATTCTCTGGGGGCTGGAATGTCTGCTGCTCTTATCACAACGTTTTATGGCGCTGTGCTTGCTAATTTATTTTTTCTCCCCATGGCAGATAAAATTAAAACACGGACAGCTTTCTCAAGCACCATCCAAAGTTTACAAGTTGAAGCCGCTCGGTTAATTCATCAGAAAAAACACCCTATTATTGTTCGTGAAAAACTCAATTCATTCATCCCGCCGAAAGAATGGAAAAAAGAAGCAGCGTAAGTTAAATGGCCGCTACAGCTCAAGAAAAAAAGCAGTTCATTCGAAAAGGAATGGGGATGGTTGAAGAGGGCTTGCCCGGATGGTTTGGCACCTTTGCTGACATGATGACCCTTCTTTTCGCCTTTTTTGTATTGTTGGCAGCAATCTCGACCATTGACCCGGTCAAACTGCAAAATATGGCCGATGGGATGGGGAAATCTGTGGGGAAAAAGGAAGAAATAGAAAATCAGGCAATGTCCCTTGGAGATATTCAAAAAGAAGCACAAAAAATGGTAGAAGAAATGGCGGCAGATCCTAAAACGGGAGAAAAGCCGGTTGAAGTTACTACCAGCCCGAAAGGGGTTACCATTGGGATTTCATCTGATATCAGTTTTCGCTCTGGTTCGGCAGAAACAAAACCGGAGTTCCTTGACATTTTAAAAAAAATAATTCCAACGGTTGAGAAATCTTATTTTAAAATTGCAGTAGAAGGTCATACTGATAGTGATCAGCTTCCATCCGCATTACGTGTAAAATATCCAAGTAACTGGGAGCTTTCCGGGGGCCGAGCAGCAGCTGTCGTCAGACAAATGATTTCTTTAGGAGTTGACCCAACGCGTCTGGAGGCGGTTGGTTATGGTGAGTTTGTACCAAGAGATAGGAAAAATACAGAATTAATTACAGCTGGTTTGATACAAAAATATAATTCTAACCCCCAACAAAAAGCCCGTAACCGCCGTGTTGAAATTACCTTTTTAGCGCCTCGTGGCGGACCGGTGGGAAGAACAGAAGCCAGCACAAAAGATACCGGGGATAATTAAAAATATTTCATATGAATAAGGGAGTTAATATGATTAAGAGGAGAAATGGGGCATTTACCTTTGCCCTCATAGTTGGCTTTGTTTTAAATATAGGATTTGGTCAATCAAGTGGCTATTTAGCTCAAAAACTGATGATTGAAAATGATTTGCGCAAGCGAATTGCCGGTGCACTCGAAAAGGTAATTGATAATCGTAAGTATGTTGTTGATGTTAGTGTTGATTTGGAAATCAGCAGTGCTTATGAAAATCAAACAACCTATTCGCCAGGTGGCGTCGGTAGTTCAATTGAATCATTGAAAACAGCAGAAGACCTGTTAAATATTACTGATTCACCCGCAAGCGGCAGTGTGGGGTTGCCAATTCCAGGGTTTGATTTTACTGCGGAGACTCCCCCGGTAAGACCCGAAAATAACAACGAAGACAATGAAACTAGTCTGGAATCTTCTGCCCAAAAAGATAATGTGGTTTCTCGAACACAAATTGAAAAACGCCCGGCCATGTCCAGCGTTAGAAATATGGAAATCAGCATTATCCTTCAAGAGGGGGCCGCGCCAGAATTGATTGAAAATATTCGCCAGGTGGTAATGGTTGCCTCCCGTTTTAACCGTCCCAGAGGGGATGTCCTCAGCATAATGACCGCAAGTTTTAAAGAACGCCGGGATGAAAAATCAGCTGAACAAGTCCTTCTTAAAACCATTGCTGAAAAACTCGAATCTCTCGAAAACCAGCGCGAACGATTGGGGGAAGTGGATTGGAAACAGGAGTTAGAAACATATAAAGATACGGAAGAAACGCGTCGACAAGAAGATAGGCTTTATTTTCAATCTAAACTCGCTGAGTTCGAATCGTCCTCAAGAGATCGGTCCTACGATTTGGAAAAACAATCCATGCTCAAACAAGATTCTGTGCGACTCGAATCAATTAATGATGAAATACAGAACCTCAAAGCTTTCCTTGGAACTGCTGGTTTAACAGATTCTGCAACTATCGAGGCCAAATCATCTGTTCAAGATAAATTACAAGAAAAAGCCAGTCTTGATTACCAAATTGCTGAAAAATTGTCCATGCTGGACCAAGTACAAAACGATCTGGATAATCAGGCCAAATCCAGTGGTAGCAATACGGGGATGATTATTTTTGTTTCAATCCTTGGCGCACTTGTAATTGTTCTTGTTGTCGTTTTGATTTTTGTTTTAATGAATAAGCCAAAACAACAAATGCCGCCGCCGCCGCCTTGGATGGTCTACCCGCCCCGGCCTAAAAAAAAAGATGACGGGGGTGAGAAATTAAAAACACAGGCTGCCGCACCAGCGCCAGAGCTACCAACAATAGAAGATATTGGTGTGCTCCAAAGTGAAGTTAACGATATGAAACAAGCAGTCGTCTCTATGAGCGTTGGTCAGCCGCAAGCTGCTTCGAAAATTGTAAAAGATTGGATTTTAGAAGAAGCACCGCCCGAGCCCGTAGCAGCGGATCCACCTGAAGATGGTGGCGGTAAGAAGAAAAAGAAAAAATAAGAGGCAATTATGATTTCAGATTACAACAGACTTTCCGGCCTGCAAAAAGTGGCCATCCTGTTCTCTGTCCTTGGGGAAAGCCTCGCGTTAAACCTTGTTAAGGATTTAGACAAAACGGAAGTTCGTAAAATTCGCGCCGCAATGCGTGGCGTGGAACAAGTTGCCTTTACTGTAAAAAAACAGGTAATGGAAGAATTTTACTTTGCTTTCGTCAGTGAGAAATTCCAAGAAAATGATGAATCCGATGAGCCGAAAAAACCTTTCGCATTTTTGGCGGATTTAACTGATGAACAAGTTATTGCAATGTTAACCACCGAAACGCCTCGGGTTATTGCTATTTCAATCGCACAGCTCCCCAGTGAAAAACGCATGAAAGTGTTAAGCAGGGTTGATGAAGAAAAAAAGGGGCAGGTCCTTTTAAGCATTGGCAATTTAAATGATGTTCCTCTTGAAGCGGTCGTTCAAATTGCAAACAGACTTCAGAAAAAAGCAAAACAACTACCAAAAACGGTGGCCTTCTCTCGTGGTGGCGGTAAAGACCTGGCTGATATTCTAGGTTCCATGGATCCGGAGGAAGAGGAAATGTTTATGACAAACCTTGAGCAAGAAAACCCGGAGATGGCTGAAGAGGTTAAAAGATATCGAATAACTTTTGAAACAATTTTTGAAATTTTTCCGGACAACCTACTGCGAGATCTCATGAATGCGGTGGATTTAGATGCTGTGGCTATGGCTCTGAAGGGAATGGATCAAGCCGTTTCCGATAAAGTCGTTGGTGTTTTACCTAAAAAGAAACAGGCCATGTACGAACCTGTCGAAGGAGCTGTTCCTAAAAGGGAAGTCGAAAATGCCCGAAAATCAATCGTTCAATCTGCCAAACAAATGGAGAGTGATGGGGCCTTCAAGCTTGAAGACCTTCTAGGTGGAGAAACCGTCGAATAAATTCACCCTCAAATATCGCTGAGAAAAAACCCTGCTTATCTATCAATTATAGGCAGGGTTTTTTATTCCACATGCCGGGCATAAACCTAAGTTTTAATCATCACTTGAGACAAATCTTTTATTTTTGATCGCAGCCTGGGCTGCCGCTAACCGGGCAATGGGAACACGAAACGGAGAACAACTCACATAATCCAAACCATTTCTATCAAAAAAATTAATACTATCTGGATCGCCACCATGCTCACCACAAATACCTATCTTAATATTGCTACGAACATGGCGCCCCTTTTCTACGGCTATTTTAATCAATTGTCCAACGCCATTTTGATCTAAACTCTGAAATGGGTCATTTGAAATAATATTTTGATTCAAATAGTCCGGTAAGAATCCCCCGATATCATCCCGACTAAATCCATAAGTTGTTTGAGTTAAATCGTTTGTGCCAAAACTAAAAAAGTCTGCGCTTTCTGCAATTTCGTTTGCAGTTAAACAAGCGCGTGGTAATTCAATCATAGTACCCACAAGATAATCAAATTGAAGCTTTCTTTCTTTCATGACCTCTTTAGCAATCTTATGTATAATTTTTTCCTGATTTTTAAACTCCGTATACGTCCCAACCAGGGGAATCATCACTTCCGGGTGTACTTCTACCGCATTATTTTTTAGCTCCGCGGTCGCTTCAAAAATCGCCCTTGACTGCATTTCAGTTATTTCTGGGTATTTTATACCCAAACGGCAACCGCGATGCCCAAGCATGGGGTTGAATTCATGTAATTCATAAATACGATTATTTATTTTTTGCGCATTCACATTTAATTCTTCTGCGAGGATTTCAATTTGATTACTATTTAAGGTTAAAAATTCATGTAGTGGGGGATCAAGAAGCCGTATCGTTGTGGGTTTCCCATCCATGGCTTTAAAAATCCCCTTGAAATCCTCACGTTGAAATGGGAGTAATTCCATGATTGCTTTCCGACGATCAAATTCGTTTTCCGCCAAAATCATTTTCCGCATTATCATTATTCTTTTAGCGTCAAAAAACATGTGTTCTGTCCGGCACAATCCAATTCCCTCTGCTCCGAATGTAATTGCCTGTTGCGCATCTTTCGGGCTATCTGCATTTGTTCTCACTTTTAACATACGAATATTATCCGCCCATTCCATAAGCTGGCGATAGGCTTTATTCGAATCAGGTTCTGCGGGCTGTAATGAAATCTGACCTTCATAAACCGTCCCTTTGGAACCATTCATTGAAATCCAGTCTCCCTCACAAAGGGTTATATCATCAATGGAGATTTCTTTTTTGGATACATCAATATTTAGGGTTGAACTCCCGACGATACAACACTTTCCCCAGCCGCGCGCAACCAGCGCTGCGTGCGATGTCATTCCCCCTTTTGCTGTCAAGACCCCTTCAGCCACGTGCATACCGTGAACGTCTTCTGGGGATGTTTCGTCTCGAACCAAAATAACTTTTTTTCCATCATTTGCCTGCCTTTCTGCCTCATCAGCAGAAAAAACTATTTGGCCGATGCTTCCGCCTGGACCGGCGGGAAGGCCTCGAGCAATCACTTTAGCGCTTTTCTCTTCTTTTTTATTTAACATTGGATGAAGCAGATCATTAATTTGTTCCGGGTTTATTCGCAAAACACCCTCTTCTTTCGATATCATTCCAGCATCGACCATATCTACTGCCATCTGTATTGCTGCCATTCCCGTCCGTTTCCCTGTCCGCGTTTGAAGCATCCACAATACGCTGTTTTCTACCGTAAATTCAATATCCTGCATATCCCTGTAGTGGGTCTCGAGTTTTGTTTTAATGCTATCAAGCTGGGTATAAATCTTAGGCATAAAAATTTCCAGCGAGGTCAGGTCCTTTGATTCTTCTGTTTTCGTTGCTTCATTTAATGGGTGAGGGGTTCGAACGCCAGCCACAACATCCTCTCCTTGTGCCTTTGGCAACCACTCTCCATAAAATTTATTTTCTCCCGTAGCAGGATTCCTGGTAAATGCGACGCCGGTGGCCGATTGGCTTCCAATATTCCCAAATACCATTGCCTGAACACTTACGGCCGTTCCCCATTCGTCGGGTATTTTTTCAATTCGACGATAATGCATCGCACGCTTTCCTCCCCAACTCTGAAACACGGCCTGTATTCCTCCCCATAATTGTTCGTATGGATCATCTGGGAAAGTTTTGTCAAGCGTTGATTTTATATGCTTTTTAAATTTATTTGAGATGTATTCCCAATCGTCTCCATTCATGTCTAAATCAGACTGATATTTATTTTTAACTTTATAAGAATGTAGTAAATCTTCTAATTGACGACGAATTCCAATCCCCTCCTTTGCGGGAAACATATCTGCTTTCTCCATTACCACGTCTGAATACATCATAATTAGTCGCCTGTAAGCATCATAAACAAAACGCTTGTTTTTCGTTTTAGCGATAAGGCCGGGAATAGTTTTTGTGGTTAATCCCAAATTCAATACTGTTTCCATCATGCCTGGCATTGATTGACGGGCCCCAGATCGCACTGAAACGAGTAGGGGGTTGTTCCTATTCCCAAACAATTTTTCCATGTGGGACTCTGTCTTTGTCATGGCCCTTTCCACGTCTCGCCTAAAACAATCAGGAAATATTTGATGCTGATGAAAATGAGTGCAAACTTCCGTCGTAATCGTAAACCCTGGTGGAACTGGCATGCCCAAATTGGTCATTTCAGCCAGGTTTGCGCCCTTACCTCCTAATAACTCTATCATATCGGCCCGGCCCTCTGCTCTCCCTTTGCCGAATAAATAAACAATTTTATTTTTTGATATTTTTTTCATGATCTCTTCTGTAAAATATGTCATCAAATTTACAGAAACGCAACGCTCACGGCATTAATTTATCCTATTAATTTTCCTGATAATTTTAGCAAGAAATTTCTTTTGAAACGGCAACAATTAAAACAGTTACTCATTAAATATAAAAGAAAGCATCCTGACGAATTTTCAGCCGTTGAATCGGCAATTAAATTCTTGGACTCCACACCATTGTGCTTTAATAGGAGCAATCTTTATGGTCATTTTACTGGATCTGCCTGGGTTGTGGATACGACACGCGAATGGGTTTTAATGACTCATCATCGTCAATTGAACCTGTGGCTCCAATTAGGCGGACATGCAGATAACTGTTCAGATTTGCTTGGCGTGGCGTTGGATGAAGCGCGGGAAGAGTCGGGACTTACCGGTTTTAAGGTTTTATCTCAGAGTATTTTTGATTTAGATATCCATCCGATACCAAAATATAAAGATATCCCTCCACACTTTCATTTTGATATTCGGTTTATCATAGAAAATAAACGGAGCGGAGAGAATATTATCGTGAGTGACGAATCTCATGATGTTGCGTGGATTCATAAAAATGATGTATTAAATAAAAACCCGGAAGAATCCATGGTGCGAATGTTGAAAAAAACTTCAGTAAATTTTGCCCCATAAAACATGAATTTAGTTGAAAACATTAAAGCTGAAATATTGTCTCACACCGTTTCTGAAAAACAGCGGAAAATAGGACTTGAAGTGGAGGGTTTATACTACGATAGAGATTTTAATCGCCTTCCTGTAAATCCGACAAATCAATATTCTGCTACCGATTTATTTCAAGAGATTATGGAAAATCGGCAATCCAAGGATACCTTTACTTATTCTCTTGAACCTGGCGGACAACTTGAGTGGGCGTCGGCACCTGCTATTGGTTTATGGGATCTTCAAAAACAATTCGATCGACATGTGGAAATAGAGAATCAAATTTGTGAAACCAATCAGATTGACCGGCTCCATTTATCCTTAGAGCCACTCTGTGTACCCAATGATATTGATCTTATAACGCTGAATAAATATCAATTAATGCATGATATGTTCTCCCAAACGGGACAGTTGGGTCCTTGGATGATGCGAAACACCACCAGTGTTCAGTTAAACATCGATTATACTTCAGAGCAAGATGCCAATGAAATGGCTTTTCTTGCCGACGCAATTCAACCTCTATTCAGTATTCTTTTTTCTAATTCACCTTTTATGCGGGGAGAGCCGGTGGGAACAACCAATATGCGTTGGAAAATATGGGAAGATACTGACCCTGAGCGGTGTAGATCCCTTTTTGACCATGGAATCGTCTCTGCTCAGAATATGGTAAATGATTATGCTAAGTGGCTTCCAGAAATAAAAACTATTTTTAAATATAACACAAATGGGGAGGCAGAATATTTCAATGGTACTCTGGGTAAAATGATAATCTCTGAACCCAAAGCCGTTCAACAACACATTCTCGCCGCGCTTCACCAATCTTTCACCCATGTGCGATTTAAAACCTTTTTGGAGGTTCGGGCAAGTGACCGTCCTCCTAAAGGAATGGAAATGGCACCGGCTGCATTCCTGACTGGTTTGCTCACCGCGCCAAATACCCGCTCAGAAGCGCTTAATGTTGTTTTGAGATGGTCTAAAAAAGAGAGAAATGAGCTTATTTCTACTGCGCATGATTTATCATATGACCAATCGGGGCCAGAAAATAAACCCATTGGTGATTGGCTATCATTTTTTTCCAATCTGTCCTTGCAAGGATTAGACGAAAGAGAAAAACTTCTCAAAATAAAAAATGAAACCCCCTTGGTCCGGTCGTTTTTAGAAAATGTATTGTCGAATGGTCCCAAAACAATCCAGGTTCAAAACGAATTTCAAAAAATGGGCCTTTCTATCCAAGCGTTTCTTAAAGACTGTTGTTTAGATTCAGCCTCTTAATTTCAACGATGGATCCAAAAAGATTACACAACCTTACTGTTCTTCCCATTTTTATTATAGGAATATCATCATTAATGTTGGGTGTTGGTTGGCTTTTATCGGCAAAGCCTTGGCTGTGGGGCCAATCTGCAAACGAGATTTTATTAAAAACATCCTTTGAAGAGCTGTTTTCAGTACCAATCAACCGAGCTCTCCCGGATTATTTAAATTTATCCTACACGTTTTTTGGTTGGTGGATTATTTCAATCGGTATGCTTATTTTGTCTTTTACTATAGTCACAAGATTAGGAACATCACTGGCGAGGGTTTTGAATGGTTTTGTATTATTAATCATTTTAATTGGTTTAACAATAATTGAAAAAATGTATATCCCAACATCTCCATTTTTATATTTGACTTGGGGCGCTTGGATCCTTTGGGTTATCAGCGTTTGGGCGGGTATTCAACTCCAAAAACACGATGCCTGAAATTCATTATTTATTCATTCATTTCCCAATTGCACTCTTTTCCTCTGCAATTGTTTTTGATATTCTTTACGTGCTTACGAGAAAAAATGATTTAGCCCAAACTGGGTGGTGGGTCATGTTTACAGCTTTGGTTTCTGCTGCCGGCAGTATTACCACGGGCATTTGGCAAGATTCCCTTGTTGGCCATTTCGGGTCTGTTGTGCCCCTGTGGGTCAATCATGGCTGGGTTCAAATCTTTTCATGTCTCATCTTTCTCTGTTTATTTGTTTGGAGGACAAAACACCCTGATACCTTGACTCATCCAAACCAAAAGTGGGTTTATGCATTTATTGGGGGATTAGCTGTTACAATATTATTTTATGGTGGACATTTGGGCGCTAAGCTGGCTGGCCGTATCTAAATCCCTAATTATTAATTTCTTTTTTTAAAGTCAGTTGCTCATCCTAATTTCTCATATTAATATTCAATGGTTTTTGATTACAAAATAGTCGTTCCAACTTTATAAATACGTATATTTGCAATTAAATCTTCATGAAATTCATTCTACTTTTCAGGTTTTTATTTTTGTTAATAATCGTTGCGGAAAACAGATTCTTCCTACATAGTAAAAAAGGATTTTTCTTTAAATGGGCAGTCAACAAATGATAGGTGGTCATGAGGCCGGTCTTTTTCAAACAAAGCGTTCTGATTTATGGTGGATAGAGCCACTTCTTACAGGCTTGGGGTTTTTAAGTTTTGTCATATACACCACATGGGCCATGTTTCAAGGAAACTATTACTGGTGGAGTGCTGGAAGTGAAGGGTTTGGTGGTTATCTATCACCATTCTATTCACCATTACTTTTTATTGAAGAAAGTGTCCCAGGCTCCGCACCGTTACTCCACGCTTGGTTTGGTTCCTGGCCGGACTGGATGCCTAACCTGATTCCCGTTACCCCTGCAGTCCTCATTTTAGCCGGGCCTCTCTCCTTCCGCCTCACCTGTTATTATTACCGAAAATTTTACTACCGCTCCTATTTTCTTTCACCTCCAGCCTGCGCTGTGTCGGGTGTAGCCCAAAAAGACTACAAAGGTGAAACAGCATTGTTTGTTATTCATAATCTTCATCGTTTCACTCTTTATATCGCTATCGGTTTTGTTGTGGTTTTATCATACGACGCCTTCCTGTCGTTTTTCCGAGATGGAAAATTTGGCGTGGGGGTGGGTTCAATTATATTGTTATTAAACCCAATTTTTCTGGCTGGATATGTGTTCGGCTGCCACGCGTTCCGCCATCTCAGCGGTGGTCGGCAGGATTGTTTTACCTGTCCGCAAGGAAAAGAAAAAGTGAGCTTTAAAATCTGGCGAGGTGTTTCCTGGCTGAACGGGCGCCATATGCTCTGGGCTTGGATTAGCATGCTCTGGGTAGCCCTTGGCGATATTTATGTACGATTAGTAGCAAAGGGTTATTGGACAGACTTTAACACCTGGGGAAATTAAAATGGACTATTCAGATATTCAGACTATAGAACACGATGTTTTGGTTGTTGGTGCTGGTGGCGCCGGCATCCGAGCAGCTATTGAATGTGCCGAAAAGGGGCTAAGTACCGGGATTATTTCGAAATCACTCCTTGGAAAAGCACACACCGTAATGGCAGAAGGTGGCATTGCCGCATCGTTGGGGAATGTGGACTCCAGAGATAGCTGGAAGGTCCACTTTCGGGATACCATGCGAGGGGGGAAGTTTTTAAATCAATGGCGTATGGCTGAACTCCACGCCAAACAAGCGCCAGATCGAGTGAGGGAATTGGAAGAGTGGGGCGCTGTGTTTGACCGCACGGATAAAGGATTAATTAATCAGCGTAACTTCGGTGGACACCGCTATCCCCGCCTTGCTCATGTGGGTGACCGCACGGGGTTGGAAATTATCCGTACCTTACAGGATTTTTGTGTACATCAGGGTATATCCACTCATATGGAATGTACGGGGTTAGATTTAGTATTAGATGGAGATAAAGTTTCTGGATTAGTTGGCTATTGGCGTGAAACGGGTCGCTTTGTCCTTTTTAAAACAAAGGCGATTATTTTAGCAACGGGGGGGGGCGGAAAAGCATGGAAGGTCACCTCCAACTCCTGGGAATACACCGGGGATGGCCTGGGAATGGCTTATCGGGCCGGCGCAGAATTGATTGATATGGAATTTACTCAATTTCACCCCACAGGCATGGTGTGGCCACCCTCTGTAAAAGGTATTCTTGTAACTGAAGGCGTAAGGGGCGATGGTGGGATTTTGCTTAACAGCGAAGGTGAACGATTTATGTTCAATTATATACCAAAAAAGTTTGCTAGCGAAACGGCGGATACTGAAGCAGAGGCATCTCGGTGGCTGGATGGTGATAGAGAGGCCCGCAGACCACCCGAACTATTAACCCGCGATGTGGTTGCCCGGGCGATTAAAAAGGAAGTAGAGGCAGGCAGGGGATCTCCTAATGGTGGCGCCTTTTTAGACATTGCCTCCCGCAGACCGGCCGAATTTATAAAAAAGAAACTGCCATCAATGTATCATCAGTTTAAAGAGCTGGCAGAAATAGATATTACTGAGAAACCCATGGAGGTGGGGCCCACGCTTCATTATTTTATGGGGGGAATCCGTGTAAATAGCGACAGCCAGCAGACGAATGTCCCTGGACTCTTTGCCTGCGGTGAATGTGCCGGCGGTATGCATGGTGCCAACCGATTGGGGGGCAACTCACTTTCTGACCTCCTGGTCTTTGGAAAACTGGCAGGAGATGGGGCAGCTAATTATATAAACAGCCTTACCGGTCAATTGAATTGTAGCAACGAAGAGGTGAGTAAAATTATAAAAGAGGCCACTGATATCTTAAATCGGGAAGAAGGTAAAAACCCTTATCTGGTCCATGAGGAATTACAAAACATTTTGCAATCATACGTTAGTATCGTCCGTACAGGAGAAGAGTTGGCGCTGGGTCTGGATGAATTGCAGAAATTAAAAGCAGATATTGCGGAAGTTTTTGCCCATGCTTCTGCTCAATATAATCCCGGTTGGAATGAGGCCCTGGATTTAAAAAATCTCATCGTTACTGCAGAAGCTGTCACTCGGGCCGCGTTGATTCGGGAAGAAAGCCGGGGGGCACACACCCGACTTGACTTTGAGGGTGAACACGATGATGGTTTAAAATACAATATTGTTATAAAGAAAACCGAATCCGGCATGTCTGCAGAAAAAGTCCGGCGCGAAGATCCGCCGGTGGAATTGGCTGATATTGCCTATGCTTCATTGGAAGAGCTGGAAGGAGACAATCTTGGAGCGTAATTTTATAATATGGCGGGGAAATTCCAAAAAAGGCGAATTTAAAAATTATACGGTAAAATTAGAGCCGGGAATGGTGGTCTTGGATGCCATCCACAGAATTCAGGTAGAACATGCAAATGATTTGGCTGTCCGCTGGAATTGTAAAGCGGGAAAATGCGGTTCTTGCGGTGTGGAAATAAATGGTCGTCCAAAATTAGCATGCATGACCCGCATGAACGAGTTCACACCCGATGAGGTCATCACAGTTCAACCGCTGAAAACATTCCCAGTTATAAAGGATTTGGTAACGGATGTATCGTGGAATTATGAGCAGAACAAAATGATTCCACCCTTCAAGCCACGTGAAAAGAAAAACGGCAAGGATCATGTCATGTATCGGCGAGATGTCGAGCGAATCCAGGAATTTCGAAAGTGTATTGAATGTTATCTCTGTCAGGATGTCTGTCATGTTCTCAGGGATCAGGATAAGAAGGAAAAGTTTGTCGGTCCGCGCTTTATGATCCGCTTAGCCTCACTTGAAATGCACCCGTTAGATCGGGAAGACCGCATACCTAAAATAAAAAATGAATTTGGCTCAGGTATGTGTAATATTACCCGTTGCTGCACAGACGTTTGCCCTGAGCATATTCAGATTACAGATAATGGGATTATCCCCCTCAAAGAAAGAGTGGTGGACCGCTTTTATGATCCAGTGATGTGGGTTTTCAATAAATTGTTTGGCGGTAGGTCTTAGTCTCTTTTCCTTTTATTTATGTAAACAAAAAGCCCTCGAAAATATCGAGGGCTTTTTTATTTTTATTTTTATTTAATATCTTTTTTTAACTTTTTAATCTAAAATTAACTGGAATTGAAATCCAGACGCCCACAGCCCGCTCTCTTTGTTTCGCCGGTCGAAATCTAACAGAGCGTATAGCCGCTGCTGCTGATTCATCCAACCCGGTATTTGGAATGCCCTTAAGAATTACTGTTTCCTTAACTCGGCCTCTCTCGTCTACAAAGACCTGTACTACAACCGTTCCTTCGATCCCTGCTTCTTGAGCAATTTCGGGATATTTTGGTCTAATGGGAGACAGTGGAACAGGCGGATCATCATAGGGAATAAACTTTACTCGAGGGCCTTCCGGGGGCGGGGGCGGGGCATCCCAAGCATCGAATTCATCCAAATTAAATTCATCCAGAGTGACATCATCTGCTATATCTTCACTTTCAGATTCTACGGGGACTGAAGGTCTTGCCGGTGGCGGTGGGCGATCAAATTGTTCCGTTTGGGGAATATCAATTTGTTCAATAATAATTTGGAATTCTTCATCTAACCCAGAGGTGTTGCCTGGCCTGGGAAAAATTAAAAATCCGGAGATTAACAGAAAAATTCCTGCAAAGCCAGTAATCCGTACGATAACCGGATAAAGGAATTTTATGGACGCTGATTGTTCACTGCGCATATTAATCTACTGCTGTTTTGGTGGAATAGTTCAACTTAAGGGCATCTGCTTTTCGTAATTCTGTGTGGATCGAACTAATCAATCCCATTTTTGCCCGTTCATCCGCTTTTAATGAAACAACAAGTTGCGGATCTGCCACGCGCTTTTCATACATGACATGTCTGATGCCATCAGAAGCATAAAGCTTATCTTCAATAGAAATTAAGCCGTCTTTAGATACCCAGATATGAGATGTGTGACGTTTAGACTTTAACTTCTCTATACGCTTTGCTTTTGGAAGCGAAATAGGAAGCCCGGAATATTCTCTTAACACGGTTGTTACCATAAAAAAGATCAAAAGCATAAATATAATATCCGGCATAGAGGCGGTTGGAATTTCACTTTTGAGTTTGGTTTTTCGATTAATTTTCATTAGTTCGACTCGGCAATTGAAACCCGCGTTGCGTTTGCCCGTTTTAACTGATCAATGACCGCTACATAATCTTTATATTTTGCCGCTTTGTGGGCTTTTACTGAGATAACCAGTTTTTCATTTGCCGCCAGTTTTTGTCTAACTGTCTTTGACAGGTTTCGTATTTCTATGCCCTCTCCACCTAACAAAACGTTTCCTGACGAATTTATCAAACAATTAAGGATGTTCTTTTTACTGATTTCAATTTCTTCTCCTTCGGCTGGCAACACCATTCCCAATCCTTTATCCATATCGATGGTGGTGGTAACCAAAAAGAAAATTAAAAGCAGAAAAGCAATATCTGCCATGGAGGATGTTGGGATTTCTCCCCCTTTAAATCTGCGTTTTCCCGCCATGGATTCTTTATTTTTTTCCCTTTTTTGTGGAATCTACTTCATAAAGCTGATCAACTAGCTTTATAGAATTTTCTTCCATATCAAAGATTAGTTTATCAATCCTTGAAACAAAAAAGTTTTGAAATATTTGAATTATCATTGCCGTGATTAGACCAAAGGCTGTGGTCAAAAGCGCCTTTGAAATACCGCCAGCCACAACCGCTGGTGAAATATCGTTTGCAGCTTTAATGGCGTCAAAAGCATCGATCATACCTACAACGGTTCCCGTAAACCCAATCATTGGGGCTACGGTGATAACCGTATTCAACCAAATCATGTTCTTTTCTAAAAAGGCCATTTCTAGTGATCCGGCGTTTTGAATTGCTTTTTCTACCTCTGCTAATCCACGATGGACTCTTGAAAGACCTGCGTGGAAAATTTCCGCAACGGGACCCTTTGTGTCGTTACACAGTTCAATAGCCGCTTCAACGCCACTCTCGTTAATTGTATCAGAAATATCTGTAAAAAACTTCTGGGAGTCTATAGATGATACAAGAAGTGAGTATGCCCGCTCTATTGCAAACCCAAGACCAAAGACCAGTGAGACTAAAATCGGCCACATAAATGCGCCGCCATCAATGAAATATTGAACCATATGTTCCTCCGTTTATATCAAAATTTAGTGTTAAAATTATCCCTTATCTCCAAGGAAAGCCTATTTTATTAACGCGGGAATTTAATTGCTATTGGCCAAAAATGCATCAGCTTCGTTAAAATGTTTTAAGGCGTCTAATACTTGGTTATCAGCGG
>JAPYOT010000024.1 GCA_029938045.1 Fidelibacterota bacterium
ATTTGTTTGTTCAATCTGCAATGACTCATTCTTTTCAATATTGAATTAAATTTAACCATGCAAATCGGAAGTATAAAAATAGATATACCCATCCTCCTCGCCCCCATGGCGGGCGTAACGGATTATCCTTTTCGGGTTTTATGCAAAGAACAAGGCGCCGGTGTTGTGTATTCCGAATTTGTTTCCGCCCACGGAATTATTAGAGAAAATGCCAAAACCTGGCAGATGATTGAATTCACCGATTTCGAACGACCCATTGGAATTCAAATATTTGGCGACTCCCCGGAAGTCATGGGCAAAGCGGCCCGGATGGTGGTGGATAAATTTTCTCCAGATATTCTGGATATAAATTATGGATGTCCCGTACCCAAAATCACCAAACGGGGTGCAGGCTCTGCAGCCCTGCGGGACCTTTGTCTCATGGATGATATTACATCCGCAGTGGTTGAGTCTATCCCAAGCGTTCCAGTTACGGTAAAAATGCGTGCCGGTTGGGATGCAAAATCAATTGTTGTTCCTGAAGTAGGGCCAAGGTTAGAAAAAATTGGTGTTAAAGCCATTGCCCTCCACCCGCGAACCACGAAAGAAAAATATAAGGGTACCGCCGATTGGATACGAATTAAAGAATTAAAAGATGCAGTATCTATCCCAGTCATCGGGAATGGAGATATTAAATCACCACAAGATGTGATACGTATGTTTGAAAAAACGGGATGTGATGGTGTAATGATCGGTCGGAGTGCTTTGGGAAACCCCTGGTTTTTTAAAGAGGCGATTGCCTTATATAAAGGAGAGCCCATGCCTATTCCTCCCACCATAAATGATAGGGCAGCTAAATGTTTGAGACATTTAGATCAAATGGTAAAGTTTCATGGCGAAAGGATTGGCATCAATCTCATGCGCAAACATTTTGGATGGTATATCCGTGGATTTGAATCTGCAGGTGCCATTCGGAAAGCATTGGTCACTGCTTCTGATAAGGATGAAATGGTTGATATTTTGGAAACGATTAATTAATAAGCATTTATTAACTTTCGTAATGATTTCATATTTTCAATCACTTTTCCATCATCCATTTCTCATCACCCATTTTCCATACTCAATGGAGGCGGGCCAAACATTCCTTTTCCAATCCTTGAATCCTCCCTTTTTCCCCAATAAATTCACAAGCTTTTTTTGATCTTAAAATTTTAATTAAAGGAGTCCAATATGCAAAATGCAAAAGCCATGGTTCCAAAGCCCATCAATGAATCGGTATTATCTTATGCCCCCGGTACCCCAGAGCGGGCAGCTCTAAAATCCAGGATAAAAGAATTAAAATCCCAAGAAATTGAAGTTCCAATTATTATTGGGGGCCAAGAAATCAAAACGGGAGATATGGGAGAAATGCGCATTCCCCACGATCACAATCATCTTCTGGGACGATTTCATAAAGCAGGTGAAAAAGAAGTAAAAATGGCCATCGAAGCTGCCATGGATGCTTGGGGAACTTGGTCAAAAATGCCTTGGGAATCCCGGGCCGCTATCTTTAATAAAATGGCTTCAATCCTTCAGCGTCATGGAGAGCAAACCATCAATGCATCCACCATCCTTTGCCAGAGTAAAAATGCCTATCAGGCGGAGATAGATGCATCCTGCGAAATGATTGATTTTTTGAATTTTAACAGCTGGTATGCCCAAAATTTATATAGTCAACAACCCACCTATTCCCCTGATGGCATGTGGAATCGTCTTGAGCATCGCCCATTGGAAGGATTTGTATTCGCCGTATCACCATTCAACTTTACGTCTATTGGCGGTAACCTGACCGCTGCACCAGCACTCATGGGAAATGTGGTATTGTGGAAGCCCGCCTCCAGCGCAGTGTACAGTTCGCACTTTATGATGCAATTGTTTATAGAAGCTGGTGTTCCCGATGGCGTTATCAATTTCATTCCTGGTTCCGGTCGTGATGTGGGTCCAAATGTATTGAAAGATCCAAACCTCGCAGGCATCCATTTTACAGGATCCACTTCAGTCTTTCAGGGGATGTGGAAAACCGTAGGGAAAAATATTTCTAACTATAAATCTTACCCAAGAATTGTGGGGGAAACTGGCGGTAAAGATTTCTGTATTGCCCATGAATCATCTGATGTAGACGGATTGGCCACAGCCATGGTTCGCGGTGCCTTTGAATATCAAGGACAAAAATGTTCTGCACTCTCTCGTACGTATATTCCCACGAATATATGGCCGGAACTGAAGGAAAAATATCTGGCCCAGGTTGATGCCATTAAAATGGGTGATCCGGAGGATTTCTCTAACTTTATGAATGCGGTTATCGATCAATCTGCTTTCGACTCAATCACTGCCTATATTGATGGGGCGAAAAAAGCGGACGATGCTGAAATTATCTCTGGTGGGAATTATGATGATGCTAAGGGATATTTTGTTGAGCCCACCACTATTTTGACTGATAATCCAAAATATATCACCATGTGTGAAGAAATTTTTGGACCAGTCCTGACGATATATCTTTATGATCCAAAAGATTGGAAATCCACCTTGGACTTGGTGGACGCCACCTCTCCCTACGCTTTAACTGGATGTGTATGGGGTCGGGATCGTGAAGCGGTGAATGAAGCATCTCTACGGCTTACCCATGCGGCCGGTAATTTTTATATCAATGATAAACCATCTGGTGCCGTTGTGGGTCAGCAGCCCTTTGGTGGTAGTCGCGCCTCCGGAACCAATGATAAGGCAGGATCCATGTTTAATTTAGTTCGGTGGGTAACACAGCGAACTATAAAAGAAACGTATGATCCACCGAAGGACTTTTCATATCCATTTATGGATGAAGCCTAAATTGAATGCAAAATAATTCTATACTGATTCAAATTACATCATGCAAAAATCAGTCATCATTGCTCTGGGCGGAAATGCCATTTCTCCAAAAGGCGAAGCGGGAACCATTTCTGAACAATTCGCCCACACCCGGGAGAGTTTAAATGCCATTATGCACTTTGTGGCCTTGGGATATCATATATGCATCACCCACGGAAACGGTCCCCAAGTTGGCGATGAATTATACCGTATGGCACTCACCCATGATGAAATACCGCCATTGCCTCTGGGGGTGTGTGTGGCAGAAACCCAAGGGTCCATTGGGTACATGATTCAGCAATCCTTACAAAATGCTTTAAAACAAAAACACATTGATCGGGAAGTAGTGACTTTAATTACCCAGACCATTGTGGATTCTCACGACCCCTCCATCAAAAACCCGTCGAAATTTATTGGTCGTCGCTACACAAAAGAAGATGGCAAACAAATGGCTGAAAAATTTGGATGGTCCATTAAGAAGCAGAATTCAAGTGAATGGCGGCAGGTGGTCCCCAGTCCCGTCCCCCAATTTATTGAGCACGGAAAATCCATTCAAACATTGGTGGATCATGGCATTGTCGTCATCGCATCCGGCGGTGGCGGTATTCCAGCCTATTTGAATGAAAGTGGAAATTTGGAAGGGATAGATGCAGTTGTAGATAAAGATTTATCCGCCGCATTATTGGGACGCGTAATTAAATCCCATGAATTGTGGATTATTACGGACGTGGATCAGGTATGTCTTTATTATGGCACTGAAAAAGAAAAACCAATTAATGAAATGACCGTCTCAGAAGCAATTCAATATGCAGATGAAGGCCATTTTCAAGCAGGAAGCATGGCACCAAAAATTCAGGCAGCTTTATATTTTTTACAATACCACGGGGATAAAGTTGTCATCACATCTATTGATGGAATTACGGAAGCAATTAACGGAAATAACGGAACAATAATCAGGAATTAAACAATGAAAATTCACGAATATCAAGGGAAAAATATATTTAAAAGCTATGGCATCCCCATTCAAGATGGATATGTTATAGAACATATTGAGGATGCATCCAGCACCATAGAAAAAGTACAAAAAGACTTCAATTCGGATGCGGTTCTGGTTAAAGCACAGATTCATGCTGGTGGTCGGGGAAAAGGCGGTGGTGTAAAATATTCACCGACTGCAGAAGAGGCATTAGCCAATGCCACCAATATCCTCGGGATGAATTTGGTGACCCACCAAACCGGCGCGGAAGGGCAAAAAGTCCGTAAAGTGTATATAACTGAAGCATTTGACATAGAAAATGAATATTATTGTGCCATCACCCTGGACCGTGGAAAAACCAAAGATGTATTTATGGTCTCTACCGAGGGTGGCGTCGAGATTGAAAAAGTCGCAGCTGAAACTCCGGAAAAAATAATTAAAGTCTGGATTGATCCATTGGTTGGGATGAAATCCTATCAAGCAAGAAAACTGGCATTTGGATTAGAACTCACCGGTGATGCATTTAAAACCGCCGTTAAAGTATTCGTGAAATTGTATCAATGTTATCAGGGTACGGACGCTTCGTTGGTAGAAATTAATCCCCTCATCTTATCAGAAGATGGTCGGATTATTGCGTTAGACTCTAAATTTAATTTTGATGATAATGCCCTGTATCGCCATCCTGATATAGCTGGACTGCGGGATAAAAATGAAGAAGACCCCACAGAAGTAGAAGCAAGTAAATTTGACCTAAACTATATCAAACTGGATGGGAATGTGGGCTGTATGGTCAACGGCGCTGGGCTTGCCATGGCTACCATGGATATCATCAAACTGGCTGGTGGCGATCCGGCAAACTTTTTAGATGTTGGGGGCGCTGCCAGTGCTGAAAGTGTGAAAAATGGTTTTAAAATTATTTTATCCGATGACAATGTAAAAGCAATCTTAATCAACATTTTTGGCGGCATTGTCCGATGTGATCGCGTGGCCAATGGCGTCATCCAAGCTGTGAAAGAATTGGGGTTGAAAGTCCCAGTCGTGGTTCGGTTAGAAGGAACCAACGCAGAAGAAGCCAAAACAATTTTGTCCGAATCGGAATTCGCCATCATTCCGGCAGACGATATGAAAGATGCTGCACAAAAAGTCGTTGATGCCGCACTAAAAAATTAGGAAATATAAAATGTCTATATTAGTCAATAAAAATTCACGAGTGGTTGTCCAGGGAATAACGGGATCAGAAGGAACATTCCATGCCACCCAAATGCTGGAATACGGCACCAACATTGTTGCCGGTGTTACACCAGGAAAAGGCGGGCAATCAACAATAGATGGAAAAGTACCTGTTTTCAATTCAGTTGAGGAAGCTAAAATTGAAACGGATGCTAATGTATCCATCATTTTTGTCCCACCTCCTTTTGCAGCAGAAGCCATTATCGAAGCATCAGATGCTGGGATTGAATTGGCTGTATGTATTACGGAAGGCGTTCCAGTTCAAGATATGGTAAAAGCCAAAAGAATTATTGATCAAAACAATATGCGATTGTTGGGCCCGAACTGCCCAGGAATCATCACCGTTGATGAGTGTAAATTAGGTATCATGCCCGGATTTATTTGCCAAAAAGGAAATGTGGGTGTGGTATCCAAATCCGGTACGCTCACCTACGAAGCAATTGGACAGTTAGGAAATGTTGGTTTAGGCCAAACCACGGCCATCGGCATTGGTGGAGACCCCATTATTGGCACCTCCATGATTGACGTTCTGGAATTATTCGAGAACGACCCTGAAACAAAAGGCGTGGTTATGATTGGTGAAATTGGTGGTCAAATGGAAAATGATGCTGCACGGTGGGCCAAAAAGAATATGACCAAACCCATTGTAGGATTTATTGCAGGACAGACTGCGCCTCCTGGCCGTCGGATGGGTCACGCCGGTGCCATCGTTTCTGGCGGAGATGATACGGCCGAGGCAAAAATGCGGATTTTAACTGAAAATGGCATTGCCGTTTGTGAGTCTGTAGCAGATATTGGTGAAAAAATGAAAAAAGCATTAAACAATTAAGGAATATAATAGAATGAACAATCGAACATTTGCCATGATAAAACCGGATGCAGTACGAAATGGGTACTTGGGTAAAATTCTGGATAGAATCATTGAAGCAGACTTTAAAATTCTCGGCGCAAAATTAATTCGAATGACGAAAGCACAAGCGGAGGGTTTTTATGCCATTCATCGTGAACGGCCTTTTTTCCAGGAACTCACTACATTCATGTCATCGGGTAAAGCGATGGTGTTGGCGCTGGAGAAAGAAAACGCTGTCTCTGCATGGCGAGACACCATTGGTGCGACCAATCCTGCAGAAGCAGTTGATGGCACAATTCGAAAAGATTTTGCTACTTCATTGGGAGAGAATGCCGTTCATGGTGCAGATAGTGACGAGAATGCTGCTATAGAAATTGGATTCTTTTTTACGGACAGTGAATTAATTTCGAACGAGTAAGCGGGTTTGAAAAACCATCTAGTAATGGTTGCATTTTCCCTCCCATTCCTTCAAATTCCAAGTCAGGCATTGACCTTTCCATTTAAATGATGGCGAAAACAATATCCATATTCAGTCTTTTTATCCTTTTAGTCTTAACCGGCTGCGGGAAAAGTAACCCAACGGCTACTGTGGGTGATTATATCACTGTAAACGCAGAAATTCCTGAAGAGAGTCAGGATCTTGATTTCATATGGGAATTGACAAATATTCCTGATCATAGCGAATTGAATAATTCTCAACTCACCTCCGGCGAACTTAATGCATCCGTCATGTTCATTCCTGACGTGGCCGGTACCTATAGTATAGAAGTATCTGTATTTCAATATAATGACGAAATCAGCACCCAATCCTTTTCTTATGATGTCCTTGGAAAAGAATTATCAGACAATACAGAAGAAATTGTGGAAGCAGAGAGTCCGGAAGAAATGAAAGATGCTATTTCCGAATTGATGGTCGAAAACAATGAACCAAAATGGTATGAGTCTGAATCCGTTGCTCAGGTGGTTGCTGAAGCAGACCAAAATATTCCCGAGCCCAAAATCGAAGTGACGAAACCTGAACCAACCTCCGAACCAATACCGAATCCAATACCTCCGCCGCCGCCGGCACCAAAAAAGAAAACAACCAAATCTAAAACACGGGGAAAGTCAATTCCCTATGATAAAGAAAGATTTACCATTCAGATTGCATCCAAAAAATTCTTAGATGATGCTAAAAAAGTGGCTGCCAATTTGATTGACGCCGGATATGATGCCTATATACAAAAAGCTGTGTTTAAAGAAACAAACGAAATTTGGTACCGCGTTCGCGTTGGCAGTTATGATAAACGTGATACTGCCGTGGCAGTAGCAAAATCTTTATCCAGTACAAGACCGGAACCGGCATGGGTAGATTATGTTCGTTATGAAAATTAAATCAATTAAATAGAGGCAATTATGGAACCTATGAACCTTCATTTTGATGTGAGAGATATTTTTCGTTCTCCTCGACTGGCACTTAGTGGGAAAAAAATATGGATATTTTTATCTGCCAATGTAATTGGATATGTCGCTTATTTTATTCTGAATTACATTGCACTGGCCTTGTCTGGTGTATCTTTTGGGGAAACCTGGGCAACCCAAGGTCTGTACCCCTGTGCATATACCGTTGAAGTATCCTGGTTTGCATGTACACTTTTTTGGGTTGGCGTTATCGTATGGATTGTAGCCATTCATCTGGCATGCACAGCCGTTGCAAGGGTCACTTACAAACAATTAAAAGGCGATGAATTTTATTCCTCAGGTGACGCCTGGAAATTCGTTAGAAAGCATTGGCACCCCGTTGTGTTTACTTTTGTATCTATGGCACTTATTCTGGTATTCTTTGTTGGAATGGCAGCCCTATTTGCTCTATTTGGTAAAATTCCATATATAGGCGAATTCTTATTCGCACTCCCCTATTTGCTCTATTTCTTTGGTTCCGTTTTCACAGTGTATACGGCGATTGTATTTCTGGTCTCTTTCATTTATACACCAGCAATTGTGGGAACCATCGAAGAAGATACCATGGGAGCCGTTTTCAACAGTTATTCTGTAACCTGGAGCCAACCATGGCGCGTTATTTTTTATCATCTCGTCTTGCTCCCTCTCGCTGGCATATCTGTCGGGATTTTTAAATTTGTTCTTTTCTACGGATTTAAATTGGTCAATATGGTTTTTGGGCACGAAATGCTCATGGGAGAAAAATTATCCAATATTATGGGTTCAGCTGCCCAAACGGTATGGCCCCAGGAATTATTCACTTCAATCGCAAATGCATGCGCTAGTTCCGGTTCCTGCTGTGGGGTATGCTCTATCAGCAGTAATATGTTAAATGATTTTTATGCTTGCTTTATTCCCGCATCATCAGGGAGTTTATCCAGTACAGAATCTGCTGCTGCATTTATTGTGGGCATATTTTTATTTCTCATTACTTTATCTTTCTTTTCATATTTTCTATCAATTCTGTCTGTTGGTGAAACGATTATGTTTACCATCTTTCGTAAAAAATCTGACGATGATAATATACTCGACAGAAAAGACGAAGAGGAATTGGAAGAAGAGGATGATGAAGATGATGAGATTAATTTCGACGATGATGATTCAAATTCCACAGATTCCCATGAATCTGACACTGACGATTCTGAGACTGAGGGTGAGACTCCTCCTGTAGATTAAATCAGTATCCTTTTCCCAATAAATTTCATTATTGAAATAGCTTTGGTAGGGTACAAAATTAAAGAGTAAATTTCTTGGCTAAAATAAAGCTATTTAGGTCGGATTTAGAAAAACATATTTCCAACCAGCTTTTTGAAATTTCAACAGACTCTCTGAATCTGGATAACATTCAAGTGGTCGATGATACATTATCCTGTACCCTATCTGTGGAACATGCTCCCAATGGGTACCGAGTTCATGGATCATTGGGCGTCACATTTATCGAAAAATGTGATCGATGTCTAACAAGAATTGATGAAATACTTGAATCGTCTTTAAACCTAATTTTGACGGATAATGAAGCATTGCTTAACGATGAAAATATGGATGTAATTCATTTTTCTGATTCGGAAGAGTTTATTGATTTAAGTCCCATTATTCATGATCTCATTCTTATTGAGGAACCTGTAAAAAGGTTGTGTAATGAAACATGCAAGGGATTATGTCCCAATTGCGGAGCAAACCAGAATGAATCGCAATGTAATTGCGGTCCAAGGGAAGTAGAATCCATATGGGGACACTTAAAAGATTTGAAACATAAAAATTTGGAGTAATCATGGCATTACCAAAAGGAAGACAATCAAAAGCGCGGAGCAGAAAACGCCGTACACATTATAAAACTGCAGCCGTTAGTACATCAGAATGTTCGCAATGCGGCCAACAAAAAATGCCTCACCGGGCTTGTCCAAACTGTGGCTATTATCGAGGGCGACCCATTCTGTCAATCTCAGAATAATTTACTTATTTTCGAATGAAAATTGCTTTGGATGCCATGGGTGGAGACTTTGTCCCTCAGGCTGCTATTCAGGGAGCGATCAACGCCCTGAAAAAAACAAAAGATGAAATCCACATCATTATTGTGGGTGATGAAAATCAAATCAAATCTGAGTTGGGCAATTCAATTCCGGAACATATTTCTATCCATCCCACCACCCAAATCGTAACCATGAATGATACGGGTTCAAAAGTATTGAAAAGAAAGCCAGATTCATCTATCGTCCAAGGAATTAAACTTGTAAAAGACCAGAAAGCTGATGCATTTATCAGTGCCGGCCATACGGGTGCTGTTATGGCTACATCCCTGTTTCTTCTCGGTCGAATTCCTCATGTAAAAAGACCGGCACTCGGCGCCTACCTTCCTACCAAAAGTGGTGGGAAAATCCTTTGCGATGTGGGAGCCAATCCAGATGCAAAACCAATTCATTTGCTGCAATTTGCTATCATGGCTTCCATGTATCTGGAGCATGTAGAGGGCATTAAAGATATAAAAATTGGCCTGATAAATATTGGAACGGAGCCAACAAAAGGTTCTAAAATGTATCTTGAAACTTTTGATTTATTAGAAAAAGAACTTCCCAATTTTATTGGAAATGTTGAAAGCAGAAACTTATTTGATTGTGAAGCTAACGTACTTGTTTGCGATGGCTTTGTGGGAAACACCTTAATCAAATTTGCTGAAGGATGGATTTCAACATTCTCGAACATGATTAAAAACAAAATCAAATATAGAATGCGCTTTAAAATGGGTGCTTGGATGATTAAGCCAGCATTAATTGATATCCAAAACCAATATAATTATGAAGAACATGGTGGCTCTCCCCTATTAGGTGTGAATGGAATTTCAATAGTAACCCACGGAAGTTCGACTTCTAAAGCAATGATGAATTCAATTTTATTAGCCCAAAAATCAATTAATCGAAACTTGATTCAAGACATATCTATTGGCATTGATGAACATTTAGGCGCCTTAAGTTGAGAGCCAAAATCACAGCCACTGCTCGTTATTTACCGGAACGTATCCTAACAAATTTTGATCTGGAAAAAATGGTGGATACAAATGATGAATGGATCCGCTCCCGTACAGGTATTGAAACACGACATTTAGTCAAGGAAGGTGAAGCCACCTCAGATATGGGCACGCAAATTGCATTGCAGTTATTGGAAAAGTCCGGTAAAGATCCTGAGGAAATTGATTTGATTTTAGTCGCCACCAGCACACCGGATTATCTGGTTTGCTCAACGGCTGCTTTAACTCAGGATAAAATTGGAGCAAAAAATGCATGGGGGTTTGATATTGCCGCGGCCTGCTCCGGATTTATTTTTGCTATGGAAACAGCCTCGAAATTTATTGAGTCCGGCCGATACAAGAATGTGATTGTAATTGGTGCCGATACCATGAGTTCCATCATCGACTATACAGACCGCGATACCTGTGTCATCTTTGGTGATGGGGGCGGTGGTGTGCTATTGGAATCTTCTGACGATGATGTTGGCATTTTAGATTCAATCCTATATACCGATGGTAGTGGCAGTCGATATTTGAATGTCCCTGCTGGTGGAAGCGCCCATCCTACTTCAAAAGATACGGTTGATAAACGAATGCATTTTGTTCATCAAGATGGAAAACCAATTTTCAAATTTGCCGTGAAAAATATGGCCGACGTGAGTAAACAGATATTAGACCAAAATAAATTGACCGGAAATGACCTTAAACTATTCATTCCCCATCAAGCCAATCGCCGTATTATTGATGCAGCTGCAAAACGGTGTGGATTACCGGAAGATAAAGTTTTTATTAACATTCACAAATATGGCAATACCACGGCAGGTACCATACCAATCGCGTTGAATGAAGCTGCAGAATCTGGCCGTTTAGAACATGGAGATTTACTCTTATTGGCCGCATTCGGCGGTGGATTTACTTGGGGAAGCATGCTCATTCGATGGGGGGATGCTTAATGAATATTGCGTTTTTATGTCCGGGGCAATCCTCTCAAAAAGTAGGAATGGGATTGGATTTGTACGAAAATACGACATTAGGAAAAGATTATTTTGATCGGGCAAATGATATTATGGGATTGGATATTCAAGATATCATTTTTAATGGTCCGGAAGATACGTTGAAACAAACCCAATATACCCAACCGGCGATTTATATCGTCAGTGTTATTATTGGATTATTACTGATGGAAAAAGGCATTCAGCCCTCCTCTGCAGCGGGACACAGTTTAGGGGAATATTCAGCCCTCACTCTGGCAAAATCTTTTGACTTTGAAACAGGGCTAAAACTGGTAAAGGTTCGTTCAGAAGGTATGCATAATGCCGGAAGGCTGCATCCCGGAACCATGGCCGCTGTGATTGGATTGGACGATAAAACAACCCGGGATATATGTGATCAATACACCAATGGAATTGTTGTTCCCGCTAATTTTAATGCGAAAGGGCAAGTGGTTATTTCCGGTGAAGTGGATGCGGTTCATGCGGTCATACCGCTGATGAAAGATGCGGGCGCTATAAAAATTATAGAACTCAATGTGAGTGGTGCCTTTCATTCACCATTGATGACTTCAGCAAAAGAAATCCTTTCTGAAATGCTTTTATCCATCGAAATTCAGGATAGTGAAATACCCGTTTATGCCAACGTTACGGCCTCTCCAATTACAACCGCAGATGATATTCGCCAATCCTTGATTGACCAATTAGAAAATCCAGTTCGATGGCATGAATCCATCACCCGATTAGTATCCGATGGTATGACCAGAGCGGTGGAAGTAGGCCCGGGTCGGGTCCTTCAGGGATTATCCCGAAGAATTGACCGATCATTGGATATGAGTGGTGTGGAAACACTTGAACAAATTGTAAGTTTTGACTATGTTTAAATTATCAAAAAAGGTTGCTGTGGTCACCGGAGCCTCTCGGGGTATCGGTAGATCCATGGCAGAGACCTATGCCCGTGCCGGCGCCCATGTGATTTGTGTCAGTCGAAATGAGGATGCACTTTATGTCGTCGCGGATGGGATTAAAAGCAATGGTGGATCTGCATCTGTTACAGCGATTAATGTATCAAATTTGGAAAAATTCCAAAATTTAATTAAAGACACCACCGACACATATGGATCCGTAGATATTTTGGTCAACAATGCGGGCATCACGCGAGACACCCTTATTGTGCGCATGTCGGAAGAGGACTGGGATACCGTTATTGACGTTAATTTAAAGGGCGCATTTAACGGAATTAAGGCAGTAACAAGAACCATGATGAAACAACGATTCGGCCGCATCATTAATATATCCTCCGTTGTGGGTCTGACCGGGAACGCAGGACAGGTAAATTATGCTGCTTCCAAAGCGGGTCTCATCGGACTCACCAAGGCAACCGCCAAAGAAATAGGATCCCGTGGTATCACCGTTAATTGTATTGCACCAGGATATATTGCAACTGATATGACGGGTCAAATGGATGATAAGGCAAAAGATTTACTCATTTCACAAATACCATTAGGACGCATTGGAAGTCCTGATGACATTGCCGCTACTGCCCAGTTCCTGGCTTCGGATGAAGCAGGATACATTACGGGGCAAACCTTTACGGTTGATGGCGGCATGGTCATGATTTAACTAAAGGAGACAACTATGTCCACAATCGACAAAGTAATAGAAGTCGTTATCGACAAACTGGGTGTTGAAGAAGATAAAATCGTACCAGACGCATCTTTCATTGATGACCTTGGTGCTGATTCATTAGACACAGTGGAATTGATTATGCAGCTCGAAGAGGAATTCGGTATCGAAATCCCTGACGAAGATGCAGAAACCATTACCACCGTTAAAAAGGCTGTAGATTATATTGAAGCCAATCAATAGAAAACAATGAATAAACGTCGCGTTGTCATTACGGGGTTGGGCGTCTTGGCGCCGAATGGTAATTCCCTTTCCCAATACTGGAATGCTCTCATTTCTGGAAAAAGCGGTATCGGCCCAATTAAGGGTTTTGATGCGGAAAATCTGAGTGTAAAAATTGCAGGTGAACTTTCTGATTTCAATCCTGAAGATCATTTCAATCGAAAGGAAGTGGGAAAACTGGATCCATTTTCAATCTACGCACTGGTTACCGCACAGGAGGCTATTTTCCAAGCGGGCTTAAACAATGGCGACGTTAATAAGGAACGAATTGGTGTTATTATCGGAACGGGTGTTGGGGGAATTCAGACGCTTGAAAGTCAGCATGGCGTCCTTTTGTCACGCGGTCAACGACGAGTCACCCCCTACTTCGTCCCAAAGTTTATTGCCAATATTGCGGCGGGCCAAATTGCCATTCACCATGGTTTTCAAGGACCCAATCATACGGTTATTTCCGCCTGTGCATCCGGGACAGACGCCATTGGTACAGCCGCCCGAACCATTCAATATGGAGATGCAGATGTGGTGATAACTGGCGGTACGGAAGCCAGTGTCACGCCACTAACTATTTCGGGATTTGCAAATATGAGGGCACTTTCCACACGGAATGATGATCCTACTGGCGCCAGCCGACCCTTTGATTTGGATCGGGATGGTTTTGTACTCGGAGAAGGTGCAGCCAGTCTCATACTGGAAGATGCAGAACATGCGAAAGCAAGGGGCGCAACCATTTTGGCTGAATTAGCCGGTTACGGTGCCACAGATGATGCTTATCATATAACGCAACCGTCTGAAGGTGGAAAAGGCGCAATCCGTGCCATGGCAAATGCATTAAAAGATGCTGACCTTCACGTTGCAGATGTGGATTATATAAACGCACATGGTACTTCTACCCCATTCAATGATAAAACAGAATCGGCGGGCATAATTTCCTTATTTGGTGATCACGCACAAAAATTGAAGGTAAGCTCAACCAAATCAATGACGGGCCATTCTCTCGGGGCAAGCGGCGCACTTGAGGCCGTGGCTTGTGTTCAGGCTATCCAGGACAACATGCTTCCTCCAACAATTAACTATACAACCCCGGACCCTGAATGCACTTTGGATTATGTACCAAATAAAGCTCAGAAAACCACTGTAAATGTGACAATGTCTAATTCATTTGGTTTCGGTGGACATAATGGTGTAATTGTCATTAAACGGTGGAATGAATAGAACGTGTCTTTATTTGACTTTGTATTCAAATCATTCAAAAGTCACCCGCTCTCCGAATTAGAAAAGATCTGCCAATATCGGTTTCGAAACCGAAAATACCTCTATCAGGCCTTTACCCATCGATCTGTATCCAGTGAACCACGAGAGAATTATGAACGACTTGAGTTTCTAGGCGATGCTGTAATAGACATCGTAGTCAGCCGGGAACTCATGCGGGAATTTCCCGAAGGTGATGAAGGCATCCTCACCCAAAAAAGATCCGCCCTGGTTCAAAAATCTTTCCTGGCAACCATGGGACAATTACTAAGCCTTTTAGATTTTATAAATATAGAACAGACGGTTGATTTGGAACAGGAAAAAATTGCGGTGAAACAATCGGCCAATTTATACGAAGCACTCGTGGGGGCAATCTTTCTTGATGGTGGATTTGAACCCACAAAAAAACTGATCCTTAATTCCATTTGGACCCATCGGCATGAGGCCTGGAAATCAGTCAATCATAAAGGGCAGCTCATAGAGTTATGTCATATGAAGCAACTAAAGAACCCTAAATTCCTGGTGACAGATGTGTCGGGTCCAGATCATCAAAAATTATTCGAAGTACATGTTAAAGTCGGGGAAATCGTTTATCCCAGTGGAATTGGTACAAATAAAAAAACCGCAGAACAACATGCGGCACAAAATGCCATGGATGCACTACAAAATTAATTTTCGATTTTATTAATTTTATCCCGAATACGGGCAGCCATTTCATATTCTTCTTTATCAATGGCTTTTTCAAGCTGCCGCTCTAATAATTTAACTTTGGGTTCCCCTTGAATATCTTCTTCTACATTGTCTAAATCCTCTTCCCAGACAATTGCCTCATCCATCACTTCTTCAGCAACCATAATAGGAGCATGCATTCGAAGCGCAACTACCAATGCATCACTGGGGCGTGAATCTATCTGCCGATGCCCAATTTTTTCAACCTGTATATCCAGAATGGAATAAAAAACACCATCTTCCAATTTAGTGATTTTAACTGATGATAATTTTCCATCAACTCCCTGGACTAAATTTACAATAAGATCATGGGTTAAGGGCCGGGGGGTTTCCATGTATTCCATGGCCATTGCAATGGCTTGTGCTTCATAAGCACCAACGAGAACCGGAAGCCGTCGATCTCCGGATATTTCTTTTAAAATTACAGCATAACTGCGGTTTGGATGATAATACGATATTTTTTGTACTTTAACAGGAATCATGATTTATTCTCAATAGAAATTATGCTTCCAATAGCTATGGGTCAACTTTTTTTAGATAATATTTCTTTTAATTGGTCAATCTTTTTTACGGGCGTTGGATCCGTCTCATGTAAAATTGCACACCAATAACTGACCCAGTCTCCAAAATGGATCATGTGCAGATATCGTTCAACAGTAGAATTTCCCTTGACAACAACCACTTCTTGATGTTCTGAAAGATCTCCGATAATTTTCTGAGTGGTTTCCTGACGAATGTTTGTCCGTGGATGGTCGTTTTGATCTTTCAACCAAATAACCGATAGTTGATGAATTAATTCTTGATTGTTTTCCCATCCCACAATTTCGTTATGATTCATTTCGGGCAATTCATTATAATAAGCCAACATTTTAGCATTTTCACTCAACTGCCCTTTCCACCGCACAGCCACAATTGCGGTCGACTCTGTTTCTCCATATATGACTGGAATCGTTTTATAAATTCGCTGAGCTAAAGCATAGGTAGGATTATCATTGGATTCTTCTCTATACTGGTTTCGATTCTCTTTGATTAAAGCAGCGGCATTCATTAATTGATTGACGGTTTTGTCGCCTATGATACCCATGGCTTTTAATAAATACATCATGGGAACAAAAGAAATGGCCAATGCGGCACGGGGCTGTAATCCGCTTGGAATAGCCACCACTTCTAATTCAAGGTCATGCATCCTTTCCGTTAGAATACCGCCCGTAGAAATCCCCACAATTTGTGCCCCTTTATTTCGAGCATTTTCGAATGCTGCTAACGTTTCTTCCGTATTTCCCGAATAAGAAGAACAAATAACCAGGGTATGGTTATTGACCCAATGTGGCAGTGTATAATTCCGGGACACCACCATGGGAATTGTAATTTCATTTTTAACCAGGATCCGCACTACATCACCACCGATTGCAGATCCCCCCATCCCGGCTACCACCACATTTCGAATTCCCGGATATTGCTTATTTAATGAAAGTGATTCTCCGATTGTAATCGCAGCCGTTATGTGGTCTGGAAACTCATATATGGATTTGTACATATTCTCTGGATCCACGGATTGAAAAGTTGCCATTAGTAAGTCCTGTTTAAAATCATCGTTGTAAATTGATTTAAGTTTTCTCGTTTTCCTTCCGGAAATTCATTAAGACCATCCTGCGCTTTATCAATATAATGCTGGATAACCTTTTCAGTTTCTTTTTTTATCCCATTGGATTCAAAATATGATTGAAAAGCCAAAATGGAATTTTTCTTTTTGTTAAATTTTGACCATTGATCCGGATTTTTTTCACGAGCTAAAATGGTGAGTGCCGTCTGTTTTCCCGAACGAATATCACTCCCTAAACTTTTACCCATGGATGATTCAGAACTATAAATTTCCAGAAAATCATCCTGAATCTGAAAAGCCAAACCAAGATTAAGCCCAAATTCAAACAAATGATGGGCTGCTTCTTTTGAACCATCTGCTATCAAGGCACCCACCTCAGCAGATAGCCCTAATAAGGAACCAGTTTTTTTACCAATCATCACAAGATAATTTCCCATGGTAATGGATGCATCATCTTCAAATTCCTTATCCATCCCCTGCCCTTCACAAATAGCTAACGTCACTTCATTAAACCGTTGATGAACATAAGGAGATAGGCCCGTTAGAATTAAATGGGAAAGTACAAATAATCCATCTCCAGCCAGAATTGCTGATGCATTGTCCCACTTTTTATGAACCGATGGCTGACCATGGCGCACATCATCCTCATCCATTATATCATCATGAACCAAGGAAAAATTGTGAAGTAATTCCACAGCGATAGCTGCTTTCATCAATCCCTCCGGATCAGATGAAAAGATTTGCCCCGTTAAATGGACCAAAATGGGTCTAAGGCGTTTCCCTTTCCCATTCAATACATATTTAATGGGATCATAAAAATAGGTAGGCGATTTGTCTAAAGGAATTTGGTGAATGGCTTTTTCAATGTCATTTCGTAAAAATTGAATATGTTTTTGAAATGATTTAGTGGCCGGCATCGAGCTTGAGGCTTCCTATTGTTTGCAGTTTATCCAATACAATTGATTGAATTTCTGCCATGCGTTCTGGTGTATTCGCTTCGAATCGGCAGACAATGACTGGTTGCGTATTGGATTGACGCACCAAACCCCATCCATCTCCAAATTGGATGCGTACACCATCAATGGTACTGCAGTCATAATTGTCAGTAAAGTAGGCCACGGCCTCTTTAGCAATCCGAAATTTTTCTTCGTCTGATTCTGCTTCCAGCCGCATTTCTGGTGTTGAAAAATATGTTGGCAGTTCTGCTTTTAACTGGGATAATGTTTTATCGGTTCGAGATAAGGTTTGTACAATTCTGGCCGCCACATAAATCGCATCATCATACCCATAATAATCATCGGCGAAAAAAATATGACCACTCATTTCGCCACCTAATTTACAATTCAGCTCTCCCATGCGTTGTTTAATTAGGGAATGTCCTGTTTTCCACATAATGGGTTTGCCGCCATATTTGACTATCATTTCTTCCAGCGCTTGAGAACATTTCACATCATAAAGAATTTCATCCCCTTCTTCCAATACTTCGGGTAGAAATATTGCCATTAATTGGTCAGCCCATATGATATCTCCTGTTTCATCCACCACACCTACGCGATCGGCGTCACCATCAAAAGCAATACCGATATCGAATTTTCCCGTTTTCATTAAAGAAATTAAATCAGTTAAGTTTGCTTCTACTGTAGGGTCAGGATGGTGATTGGGAAACGTACCATCCACATCACAAAATAATTCAGTCAAATCCACATTCATATTCTTAAAAATATCAGGCCCGCAAATAGCTCCGGCGGCATTACCACAATCCATGACAACCTTGACTCGTTTCTGAATATCAATCTTTGATACGATCATCCGTTTATATTTTGATAGAATATCGTAGGATGCTTCAGATCCTTCCCCTGTTTCGTAATCTTGTTTTTCGATTAGGGTACGGATATCTTGGATCGATTCACCAAAAACAGCTTTTTTATTTCGGGACATTTTAAAACCATTAAACTCCGGTGGGTTATGGCTCCCTGTAATCTGAACGGCACCAGCCACATCCAAATGAAACATGGAAAAATAATTGGCCGGCGTGGGTAAAATACCAATGTTTATCACATCCACTCCTGTAGAAAGTACGCCTGTTTTAAATTGTTGAATTAAATCCGGAGTGGTGAGCCGAATATCTCCACTCAGTGCAATTTCCTGACCGCCGCCCCGCTTAATAAATGTACCAAAACCTTTGCCCAGACTTTCCACCACCTCCGGCGGAAAATCATCTGAAACTTTCCCACGAATGTCATATTCACGAAATATATATTTATTGAGATCCATTGCGTCCTTTCAAAACAAAATATGAGGTCAAAAATTAAGGATAATATATCGGGTCTTAAATGAATGAATTGGTTTATTCATCTGTTTTTGGTTTTCTGCGCAATTCCTTTTTTTGGGATTGTTTCTTTTTTGCATGGATTCGCCGTTCCTTAGATGCCCTTGTGCTTTTTGTCGGCAATCTTTTCTTTGGTTTGCGATTTAATACAATCAGTTTTTTACGTAGTCGTTCCAGGGCAATCTGTTTATTGCGAAGTTGACTTCGTTCATCCTGGCAAATGACCACAATTCCTGTGGATAAATGGGTTAAGCGTACGGCACTGTCTGTTTTATTTACGTGCTGCCCACCCTTCCCTGACGCACGGAATGTATCCACGCGGCATTCCTTCAAAAGGTCATTATTGGTCTCTGGTATTAAAATCATCCAAAATTATTATGTTTTTTTGTGTCTATTCTCTGGTCAATCGGATTCATTATATTCCCCGCTTAAAAATATGTATTTAAACCCATTAAAACCAGAAACTATTCACTCATGAAAAAACACCTTATTTTTCTATTTTCTATTATTCTTTTCACATCATGTGAAAATCAAAACACACTCCTGAAAGATTATGTTCAAAAAAGTGATCCTGCTTTTCGATATGAAATTAAAAAAGTTGTGGATGGAGATTCCTGGAAAGAATACATTATAAAAATGACGTCTCAGACATGGCTCACAATCAACGAGGTGGAGCAAATCGAATGGTGGCATTACTTGACAATCGTGATTCCAGATCATGTGGAAGAAACAGAAGCATTAATGTTCATCGGCGGTGGAAATAAAAATAATGAATTACCCAAATCTGCAAACCCGGGTTTTATTCAAGTGGCCATGGCAACCAAATCCATTGTTGCGAATATAACAAATATTCCTTTCCAGCCTTTGGAATACAAAAGTGATTCATTTGGCGAACGCTATGAAGATGATTTAATTGCTTTTGGCTGGCGAAAATATCTGGAAGGCGGCGCCAAAGATAAAGACACCAAATGGCTGGCCCATCTCCCCATGACCAAAGCAGTAGCCAGGGGAATGGATGTGGTACAGGAAATTGCTGAATCTCAGAATAAACCTGTCAATCAATTTGTCACCTCCGGTGCTTCAAAACGGGGTTGGACCACATGGGCTACCGCAATCGCTGATGACCGGGTTATGGCCATTATTCCTATCGTTATTGATTTGCTCAATGTTGTTCCGTCTTTTAACCACCATTGGAAATGCTATGGTGAATGGTCTTATGCTGTGGACAGTTATGTTAATGAGGGGATTATGGAATGGATGGGCTCGAAAGAATTCGATCAAATGTTAAGTGTCATGGAACCATATAACTATATCGACCAACTTGATCTTCCTAAATTCCTAATAAATGCCACAGGGGACGAATTTTTTGTGACTGATTCTTGGCAGTTTTATTGGAATGATTTAAAAGGGGATAAGCATCTCCAATATATACCAAATACGAGCCACGGATTAAAAAATACGGATGGGGATTACGATTTAAAAAGTTTAACTGCTTTTTATAAAGCAGTCATTACCGATACGGAATTACCCAATTATGAATGGCACGTAAGTCAAGATTCTATTTTTTTAAAAGTAGATCATAACAATTACGCTGTTAAACAATGGGAAGCAGTGAATAAAGAGACTCGGGATTTTCGCGTGGATACAATCGATAGAACCTGGGTATCAAAAACACTTCTGCAATCAGATAATGGCTCTTTCGCTGTAAAGATTTCCCAGCCAGAAACGGGTTATAAAGCAGGGCTACTTGAAATCACATTTAACCCTGATTCAGATATTCCATTTACTTTTACCACCGGGACTGTTGTTTCACCAAATACATTTCCATTCGGCGATTTTAAGAGTGAAAATCCGAAGGGTACGCGATAATAAGAATAATTATTTAATTACTTTCCGCAAGAATCCGCCATTTTTATCTAATAATTCTTTCGCTTCCTCTTTCGAACAATTTTTTTGAATCATCACTACCGCCGTTTTGACGGATTTATCTGCAGCAAAAAGTGCTTGTTGAGATACGTCAATATCTAAGCCCGTTAATTGACTGATGATTCGTGCACCCCGATCCACCAGTTTATCATTCACCGCCATGAGGTCTACCATGAGATTGCCATATACTTTGCCCAGCCGTACCATGGTAGCCGTAGAAATCATATTCAACACCATTTTTGTAGCGGTGCCTGCTTTCATCCGGGTAGAGCCCGTAATCACTTCCGGGCCCGTATCCACTTTGATTATTACATCAGCATCAGCCGATAAATAAGGTTTTTTATTGCAGATTAAATAGACTGTTTTTCCACCAATAGATGTTCCATAATCTATAGCTGATTTCACATAGGCGGCAGCACCGCTGGTGCTGATGCCAATCACCACATCCCCTGCTGATAATCCAAACTGTTTTAAATCTGTCACGGCCATTTCTGGCTTATCTTCCGATCCTTCTATGGATTTACGAAGTGCATCGTCTCCTCCTGCAATCATGCCATTGAACCAATCAGGCGGTACGGAATATGTTGGTGGCATTTCCGATGCATCCAGCACCCCAAGCCGCCCTGAAGTACCGGCGCCCACATAAATTACACGATGTCCGCTTCGAATCGCCTCCGTTGTCAATTCTACTGTTTTTTCGATTTCAGGAATGGCCTCCAATACTTTTTCCGCAATGGTGGCGTCTTCCTCATTGATAATATTTAAAATTTCTGAAATGGAGATTTGGTCCATATCATCAGATTTATTATTTTGTTTTTCCGTTGAAAGATTTTTTCTAGCGGTGGTTTCCATGTTAAAAATTACAAAACTGGATGGTCTAAGAACACTAATCCTTTAAAGACAGATTTTATTTATAGGTTAGCAAAATACCGCCGGGCTTCTTTCATCACTTTAGGAGAAAGCATGACCGATGCCACAATCGTCGGAATCGCCATGATGGCATACATGCCATCTATAAAATTGATCACTACCTCAATGGTAATCATGGCACCTACCACAATGGTAATCACATAGAAACACCGATAATAGAAAATACTTTTGGTCCCAAATAAGTAGCCGCTGCATTTGCTCCCGTAATAAGAATAACTCATCATGGTGGACAAACTGAATGTGAGGACCGCAGCCAAAAGCAGCCAAAAACCAAAACTACCCAATTCCTTAACAAATGCTGTCGTAGTCAATGTGACACCATTTAATCCCTCCTGCTCCCAAACGCCGGAAGCCAAAATCACAATAGCCGTAATCGTACACACTACAATCGTATCGATGAATGGCTCAATCATGGCAACAAGGCCTTCTCGAACCGGTTCTTTAGTCATGGCTGCACCATGGGCCATATCAGATGTACCTAAACCAGCTTCATTCGAAAAAAGTGCCCTTCGCATTCCGGCAATAATCACAGCGCCCACGGCACCGCCCATGACCGCATCTCCCGTGAATGCATCATGCAATATTAATCCAAACAATGACGGTATTTCTGCAAGATGGTTAAACACCACCAACAGGCCTGCAAACAAATACAATACAACCATCACTGGTACCATATACGTGGCCACACGGCCAATTCTTTTAATACCTCCAAAAATAACCAACGATGTGATAAAAGCCATGATGAGCCCTTGGATAAGGTTCCCCGTTTGCTCCGATTCCATAAACCATCCATTGGGAATAAAAACCTGAGTTCGGATAATATCCGCCAATTGATTTGATTGAAAAATAACAGTACAGCCAAACAACCCGGCCACACTGAATAATATGGCTAATGGTTTGAATTTTTTTCCTAAACCATTTTCAATATAGTACATGGGGCCCCCCTGGATATTGCCCTGATCATCTTTTCCCCGGTATAAGATAGACAATGTGCAGGAGAAAAACTTTGTAGACATCCCCACCACGGCACTCACCCACATCCAGAAGAGTGCTCCGGGACCGCCCATCTGAATCGCAATCGCCACACCGCTGATATTGCCCAGACCAACTGTACTGGCTAAGGCGCTGGATAATGCTTGAAAATGGGTAATTTCTCCGGGATCATTTGGATCGTTATATCGTCCAAATAGAATATCTAACCCATGACGAAAATACTTAAACGGAATAAATCGGCTGTAAATGGAAAAATATATACCACCACCCAAAAGAAGGGTCAGCAATGGCGGGCCCCACATAAATCCTGCAAAGGCGCCGATGTATTCATTTAATAATTCCATATTATTCCTCATTTACTATAAAAAGATTCGGATTATACCGAAATTCACTGTTTAATTACCACCGTTAAATCCATGAAAAAGTTAGATTTATATCTCATCCGCCAATTTTTAGTAACATTGTCTATGACACTGATGGGATTTCTATGCGTCATCCTGATCGTTGATCTCATCGAAAACCTGGACCGATTTATTGATAATGCCATTCCGTTTAAAATCACTTTAAAATATTATTTTTATGCGATCCCATGGTTTATCAATATCGGGTTACCTATGTCAATGATGATATCAACTGTTTTTAGTGTCGGCCTTTTAGCCAAACGCAATGAACTCACAGCAATGAAAGCAACGGGAATCAGTCTATACCGCATTGCAGTTCCCTTAACAACCATCGGCCTCATTGTCAGTTTTATATCGTTTGAACTGGATAATACATGGGTCAGTAAAGGAAATGAAGTTCGATATAATATCGAACGAGAGTATATGAAACGACGATCTAGAGTAAAGCACCAAAAGGATCTTCGGAATGTATTTCTACAAAAAAATGAAAAAACACATATATCCATCGGAAGGTATAAAGTGGAGACTACCGTAGGTAGGAGCATTACAGCCATATCATTGGAAGATGGAATCGTTTCAAAACGATTAGACGCACGGGGAATCACATGGGATGATTCCTTAACATTATGGCGCGTCACCGATTATTCAATTCGAGAATTTAATGTAGCAGGTGAGGTGAAAAATACATTCATGTCGTCTGGGGACACATTAATTCACCTTGAGTTTACGCCCCAAGATATCACGCAACAGTCCAAAACACCGGATGAAATGAGTTTTGCAGATCTGACAATACGCATTGACCAATTAAAAGAAAATGGTGTGGATACGACGAAATGGGAAGTGGATCGCCTGTTTAAAATTTCTTTTGCATTTACCAATCTGATTGTAGTTTTATTTGGACTGCCACTGGTGGTGATGAAACCCAAAGGTGGTTTATCCTTTGGCGCCGGCATGGGGATTTTTGTGATCTTTGTGTATTATGCCTTTATCAAATTCGGCATGTCCATGGGATATAAAGGCATCATGTCACCCATGGTAGCAGCGTGGATGGGAAATGTTATTTTTTCGGTTGGGGGCGGATTACTTTTGATTTTTTCCCGGAAGTGATTTTTCAGACCCTTTCTTCCTTTTCTCAGGGTCGGGTATATAGGGACGTTTATTTTTTATAATATATATCACCTGGGTCAAACACTGTGGAGCAGTCCCGGGTATCAC
>JAPYOT010000025.1 GCA_029938045.1 Fidelibacterota bacterium
AAACTTATTCGAATCCATGTATGGCCGAAAATGCCGGGTTGGAAAGTTGGACAAATGGTGAGTGTCAATAAAATATAAAATGAAGTCTGAATTCTCATTGGGTCTCTTCTCAAAAACCGGTAATTTCCCCGGCATTTTTTGAGGTATTTAATTGCAAATAGTTTTAGCCACCCACAACCGGGGTAAAATGGAAGAAATGTCCGCTATTTTGGGGCACCTTCCTGTTGAACTCCTCGCTTTAGATGCATTTCCTGAGATTGGTGATATTCCCGAAACCGGGAATACACTGAAAGAAAATGCATTTATTAAGGCAGAAACAGTACATCGATTGACTGGTTTGCCCGCATTGGCAGACGATACAGGATTAGAAGTAGATGCACTCAACGGGGCACCAGGGATTTATTCCGCTCGTTATGCCGGCGCGGATGCCACTTTTGACGATAATTACCAAAAAATGCTGAAAGAATTGCATGGCATTCCTGTAGAAAAACGAACGGCCCGGTTTCGCACCGTGATTGCATTTGTAAATGGTGGCGAAAAAGAATGGGTCGAAGGTGTAGCAGAAGGTCGAATTATCGAGGACAAAAGAGGTATTGGCGGATTTGGATATGATCCGATATTTTACTACCCACCCCTTAGAAAAACCTTCGCAGAGCTGGATTCGGTGGAAAAGAATAGTATTTCACATCGTGGGAAAGCTTTGCGTAACTTCTGTGGAATCCTCGAAAAATGGATTTAATAAATAGTGTCAAACATAAGGAGCTGACTATATCGCCTCAACGTTAACGGTTTAATCTCACCGCAATAGCGGTAATACTGTACCCAAGTGGGTATTGTTAACAATAAATATGGAGGTGGATTCCTTGCAAAAAAGGATCCGATTCGTCAGCTTACTCTTATGGGTGACCGTGGTATTTCCTGCCACTGGCCAGGGGAATCCGTCCATCCAAAACCTCCCGAACAGTTGGCACCCTCAAACACCTTTTATCCATAATCCCTATGAAACAGACCGGCCATCTTTGGTTATGCCCTATGATTCACTATCCTATTCTCCCCGGGGATTAATCCGAAAACCATTTCTCATTATTCAATCGGCGGAAATTTCCAAGGATTGGTCCACCATAACGCTTTCCGGAAAGTTATTCGGGAAATTATATACCATGCCATTCACAGCTCCCATGGATTGGTATTTCGAAAAGCAAGTGAAACTCAATAGAGAATTGGCATTTGTTAAAGCAATCCACGATACGACCAGAAGTGGATCACCTCAAACACAAATACTCCAGGATCGCCGGGGGAAAGGTATCGAAGTGATTGGGGTGGATATGGGGAATATCGGACGTGTTTCCCTCACAGCCCGGGGGAATGTAACGGTGAAAGGGAATTTGGTATTTCAAGACCAAGAACTCATTCGCTCCAAATTGAGCGAAACTCAAAATACCCATTTAGAATTTGACCAGACTCAGCGCATTAGTGTGGAAGGAAAAATCGGCGACCGGGTTTCTATCAATGTGGATCATGATTCAGAGCGGGATTTTGACTGGGAAAATAATATTCGAATTTCCTACAAAGGGGAAGAGGACGATATTGTTCAAACCGTTGATGCAGGGAATGTGTCATTAAGTTTACCTGGATCTCAATCCCTCATGGGATCTGCCAGCCACCAGGGATTATTTGGTGTTAAAACGGTTTCTAAACTGGGTCCGATGGATATTACAGCCATTGCATCTGTGGTCAATACGGAGAAGAAATCACAGGAATACAAAGGGAAGAGTGAAGCGCAAACCATTAAAATCCAGGATCATCGCTATGTGGAAAATAAATATTTCTTTATTCATGAGTGGTTTCGGGATGGTGTCGTTACTCAAGCCGGAGGTTCCACCGTTTTTGTGCCACCATTTTATCCTTTAAAAGATGGCCTCCACCAAATTGGAAATATTGTTGTACGGAATTTTGAACTGTATCAGTTGGATCAAACCACCAATTCAGAAACAAACCCCGGTACCGCTTTTGCTGATTTGGAGAATCCAAATGAAAGCGACGATCAATCAGGAAATTTTAAACGGCTTGAACAGGGGCAGGATTATATTTTAAGCGAAGATTTGGGATTTGTTCGACTCAGGCAAAGAGCCAATGATGAGGTGATAGGGTGTACATTTGTCCTGGCAAACCGTATCACTGGAGATACTTTAAAAACGATTGGAAAAGGAATTTCAGGAGATTCTGATCAACTGATGATGAAAATGCTGAAACCCCGAAATCTGACGCCCAATCATCCTGTGTGGCCCCTTATGTTTAAAAATGTCTATTATCTGGGAACCACAAATATCAATAAAGAAGGATTCGAATTACGGATTGTGAATGATCGTTTACCTGTGCCCAGTCACTTGGATCCTCAAGGAAATCCCTATATTACCCAATTTGGATTAGACAGTTTAAATGAAAGTGGTACCCGGACTTCTGACCAAAAAATAGATTTGGCTAATCCCAATATAATTAGTCTGGTAGAAGGTGAATTATTTTTCCCCACCTTTCATCCTTTTGCAGCGGATACGGTTACCGGAGGAAATCAGGCCCCGGGTTTAAAAGGGTCATTGGGAGAAGGTAAAATGTATTTTAGTACCCAACGGACCCAGATCAATAATGACAGTCGGTTTACCATCGAAGTAGATTATGCGAACCAAAGTGCCACAATCAATTTGGGATTCATGATTGTGGAAGGCAGTGAACAAGTTTATAAGGGGGGACTTCCCCTTAAAAAGGGGGTGGACTATCAGGTAGATTATTTTAGCGGTACGATTGTGTTATCTGATGATGTGGATCCCAATGCGGAAATCAAGGTGATTTATGATAAGCATCAATTGGTTACATTTGATAAAAAGACGATTTTAGGTATCCGATCCCAAATGGATTTTGGAGAAAAATCTTTTATTGGCGGAACGGCCCTGTATTATAATCAATCTGTTGTGAATGAAAAAGTGGAAGTAGGATATGAACCTATGCGCAACTTTATCTGGGGGTTGAATGGTCGCTTCCAAAAGGATTTTCCCAAACTCACCCGTACTTTGGATCGATTGCCCTTAATAGAGACGGAACAATTGTCGGCGTTTTCTTTTGAAGGTGAATTTGCACAAATTTTACCGAACCCCAATCCAATTAATAACCGGGCAACCGGCGACCTGAATGGTGTAGCCTTTATTGATGATTTTGAAGGGTCGAAGCGTACCACATCCATACCGATTATGAGACGTTTTTGGAGAGAATCCTCAGCCCCATCTGACTATAAAACAGGAAAATCATTTACTCAGCGTAATCGTGGGAAATTGAATTGGTTCAATCCATTTGTTCAGGTGCGGACCAAGGATATCTGGCCAAATTTATCCACGTCAATTCAAGCCCAGAATGAAACCACAGATATTATGCTGCTTCAGTTTGATCATAGAGAGCATCAGTCTGACGTTCTTCAAGACTCTATCTGGGGAGGAATTATTACACCATTCTATTCCGGTGATTATGACCAGACAGAGACAAAGTTCTTTGAAATGTGGGTAAAAGGTGATGGAGGAAAACTCACCATTGATTTGGGTCAAATCAGTGAAGATCGGGATGGGAATGGTATTTTAAATACAGAAGATATTCCTGTGGGTGGACTGATTGGTGATGGGATTCTGGATGATGAGGAAGACATTGGGTTGGACGGGTGTCCCGATGCATTTGAAAATGGATGGGGATCCTGTTTGGATCCGGAAGGCCCATCATATTCGGATTATGCAGCCGGCGGTGAACAAGTATTAATTAATACGTTTAGTGATGTGAATCCGGAAGATCCTAATGGCGATAATTGGGAATATTCTGAAGGGAGCAACGACTACTCCCGTATAAATGGGACTGAAAAAAATGCATTGGATGCGGGCAGATATCCCGATACAGAGGATTTAGATCGCACCGGATTTTTAGACCGGACAAATGATTATTTTACCAAATCATTTAACCTGATTGATACGACCTATTTTGCAGGTGAAACAAAAAAAGACGGTATTCCCACGGGATGGCGGTTGTTTCGGGTACCCCTATCGGAGTTTGATCAAAGTGATGAATCCCAACAAAGGGAATGGAATAATATTAATCATTTACGCTTGACGATAAGTAATGTGGATAAGTCCACCATTATTCAAATAGCAAAGGTAGAATTAGTAGGTAACCAATGGCAGGAATTAGGTATTGCGGCAGACAGTACGGAAAAATTCAGTAAAGAAAATGCCGACTCCATATTTGCCGTTTCTATAATAAATACAGATGACAATGCAGACTACCGTCCACCGGAAGGCGTCCAGGGAGAATTTGATCGCATCAACCAAATCAGATCCAAAGAACAATCACTCATATTAAAATTTACAGAACTCCCGGGCAGAGCAAGCGGCGCTGCCATGAAAACAATTATCTCCATGTCTGGGGAACGGGCCAGGAGTTATCTCTCTTATGAAAAAATGAAAATGTATGTTTATGGAACTAGTCAATGGATTAGCAATGAAAATACGGATGTTGAAATGTTTATGCGGTTTGGTTTTGGTGAAAATTATTATGAAGTGATTCAGCCTGTTTATGATGGATGGGATGAAGTAAAAAATCGTAATGCAGTGAATTTAGATTTGGAATGGTTGACCCGGCTCAAATTGCAAGATTCATCCTCTGTAAAAAAATATCGGGAAACGGATATTTTTATGGATTCTACCGATTATAAGGAATATCGGTTCACGGATGAATTGGGTGTGGAAACGAACAAGGTAATTCGTATAAAAGGGCAGCCGGCATTGAACCGTACTAAATATTTTGTATTGGGGATTCGGAATCTGTCTGAAACTCCGATTACAGGAGAAGTGTGGCTGGATGAATTACGCCTTAGCGGGGTGAAAAAGGATAAAGGAATATCCATGCGCCTCCAAAGCCGATTTAATCTGGGGGATATACTCAAAACATCTATTGCATTTAAAAGACAAGATGGAGATTTTCATATGCTTCAGCGTCGGCTTGGCTCGAATAAATCCAACGAAAGTTTCAACATGAATACAGGACTAAATATAGACAAATTTCTACCCTCGTCCTGGGGAGTAAAAATCCCGGTTACCACCACTTTTTCCAATTCAGTCAGTCGGCCAAAATATTTTCCTGGTCAGGATGTATTGGTGAATCAGAGTAATACTCCCGATTCTATTTTAGCAAAATCCAATGCGATGACATTTTCCCTATCTGCAGCAAAATCATCCAAATCTGATAATAAATTTGTTAAATACACACTGGATCGTTTGAATACGCGTTTATCAGCCAGCCGGCGATCCATGTCAAATGAAATTCAAAAAGAAGTATTGAATGAATCCTATCAGGGGCAGATGAGTTATGCCCTTCCTTTTGGCAGAAATAATTACTTTATGCCTTTTAAATGGGTTTCTTCTGTACCATGGATTGGTGAAAAACTGGGGAAAACACATTTTTATTACTCGCCCTCGAATTTTAACGCGTCTGTAAATTTTAATGAAAGGCTAATCCAGAAAACGCCGCGCAGGGGGAATAAATCTCCCGATGATTATAATTTTGGACTCAACCAGTCTTACGCGTTGGATTATAAAATTACAGAATCTATTAATTCAAAATACAGCAGGGCCATCAAAAGTAATTTAAATGATTATCGGGGATTTATGGCCAATGCACTCAAAAATAGAGAATCTGGTATTGTTACTGATATTACTGAAAGTTTTAATTCTTCATTCCGTCCCATTTTACTGGATTGGCTAAAGCCAACCTTTAATTATTCTGCAAATTACCGATGGAATAAAGCGAGGGACAGCAGCGTGGATGGAGCAAATATCGGTAATCAGCTTCGGTTTTCATCCGGCATCAGCCTTTCCCCTGTTAAACTGGTTGAATTGGTTTACAAACCATCACAAGGTGGGCGTACACCCCAACGAACCCGAACGGCACCCCCACCCAGAACACGGGATTCTGATTTTGGGAAAGAAAAATCTGGCGAAGATTCAGAAGATAGAGGCCGAGGTCGAATTTTACCGGAGCCGCAGCAAAAAGAAAGCCCAAAAGAGACGAAGGATAAAAAGTCAAAATTTGCTGAAAGCAACCTGCTGAAAAAAGTGCATGGATGGGCCAGAAAAATTAACCCCATTAATTTTTCTTATACCGAAAATGTCAATAAAACAGGCATGGGAGTAATTGGTGATACACCTTTGGGGTATCGCCTGGGATTTAACCAGGATCATGGTTTGAATCACTCCGAACAGGTGGGGTCCAATACGGGGAATTGGGATCATAAACGTGATTTTTCCGTTCGATCCGGATTAAACCTCACCCGTGCTATGTCACTTTCTTTTAATTATGCCCAGAATGTATCCAGTAATCGACGAGGGTCGGGATTAGAACAGCGATCCATGTCCCGGGATTATTTTTCTTATGGGAAGCATTTAATAAATGGATTGCCATTTGTAGGGTGGTCTATTCGCTTGACTGGATTAGAAAGAAATAAATTTCTCAAACGATTTGTCCGCACCCTGAGTTTAGATCATGCCACCAACGGAAAGGAAACGCGGGCCTGGCAGTTTGATCAATTCAGTGGTCCATCCATTGCATTTTTTAATGTGGATGATTTTATTACCGATTATAAAGACAACGAGCGAACCTCTCGCGTGAATATGAATTTTTCACCATTGATCGGGGTCACCATGGCATTAAAAAAAGGAGTTGCAGTCACCATGCGCCATAACCGAACGCTCTCAAGGGAAGAGTCTGCTAATGGGGGACAAAAAATATTTCAGGATCAATCCTATCTGATTACGGCGAATTATATGCACCGAGGCGGTTTTACAATTCCACTTCCATTTTTTGATAATTATAAGGTCAATAATCAGGTTAACTTCACCTTTAATTTTGATATGAATAAAAACCGGACACTTCAGAAAGCCCAGGAGGCAACAAAGTTTGCAGAAACGGCCTATACGTCCAGTTGGAAAACAGGCATCCGATTAACATACACATTCTCAAAAACTGTTAGCGGAAGTATGATTTGGGAATACAGGGAAAATGATTCAAAACATACTGGAAAGAAAATCGATAGAGATTTTGGATTTGATGTAAATCTGGCCATACGAGGATAATGAAACACCACATCCATTTAATTATTTTTTTACTCGCATCTTCAACCGGATGCCAAACAAGAATCCCTGTTTTTAACGGAAATTCAGCCTTTACCCATTTAGTAGCTCAATGTGATTTTGGTCCCCGAAACCCCGGTTCTGTTGGACATGAAAAAGCATTAGATTATTTTTTAAATGTTTTGGGGCCTTTGGCAGATACTGTGTCGACACAATCATTTACAGAAATAATGCCGCGGTCAAAACAAAAAGTGGAAATGCATAATATTATAGCGCAATTCAACCCAAAGGCAAAAAAGCAAATTATGATATCCGCTCATTGGGATACCCGTCCCTGGGGTGACCGTAGCTTAAGTATCATGAGAAAAGATCAGCCCATTTTGGGAGCCAACGATGGGGCGAGTGGTGTGGCCATCCTTTTAGAATTAGCGAAGGTGCTTCATGACAATCCCCAGAAAATTGGTGTAAACCTAGTGCTGTTTGATGCGGAGGATTTTGGGTCAAGTGGCGATTCCTGGTCATATTGCAAAGGATCACAATATTTTGCAAAAAACCTGCCCATTACACTTCCGGACTATGCCATTAATTTAGACATGGTGGGGGATGCCAATTTAGAAATCTATATTGAACGAATTTCATATAAGCAAAACCCTTCACTGGTCTTAGATCTATGGGGATTGGCTGAAGAATTAAAGCTTAGTGGGTTTAAAAAAATGGCTTACCACTCCATTTTTGATGATCATGTACCGCTATATGAACTTGCAGGTATCCCTGCTGTGGATATTATTGATTTTGATTACCCCGATGAAAAAACGAATTACCATCACACCTATAATGATATTGTGGAAAAATGTTCTCCCGAAAGTCTAAGGCAAGTGGGTACCCTCATGGTTCACCATATATACAACCAGCAATGACAGGTTATAAATCCAGATTCAATGTATCGATTGCATTTGCATTCCTCATAATGTGTGGGTGTGAAAAATCCATACCTATTGTGGAATCAACACCCATTTCAGACCTTGATTTTGCTTTCCTCCAAGCATCCAATAAATTGTTTGTTTCTGCAACAGTATCTTCCGGATATCAGGGCGGATCCTTGGATTCAGTTATGGTCTTGTGGCAGGGGATTAGCGCCACAAACACAGGGGATACATTGAGATTATTTGATGATGGAACCCAAGGGGATATCCTGTCCAAAGACCAGGTGTTCAGTCGAAAATTTAACAATGACGGTGGACTGAAAAATGTGATTCCCCCTACAGCCAAAGATTCTATATTTTTTTCTATTCTTGGCCTATACGGCGGGAAAAAACAGACGGTAGCGTCCATCTTTGTGCTTGGGAATATTCGTCCAAAATTGGGGAGCATTTTTGTTCCGGATACGGTGACCCGGCCCACGGCGAACCCGGATCCGAATATAACCAATACGGTGAAATTTTCGGTGACGGCATCCGTATCAGATCCAAATGGACTTGAGGATATTCAGCGTGTGTTTTTTCGGACCTACCACGTTGGGCTGGACTCCATGATGAATGGGGGGAATCCCATATTACTTTATGATGATGGAACCGGAACGGATGGCTCTGGAGATTTTCAAAAAGGAGATGGCACTTACACCGTTACCATTTCTATAACTGAAAATGCTACCACGGGCACTTATTACTGGACATTTGAAGCACAAGATTATTCCAATGCTTATAGTGATAGTGTTAAGAAAGTGTTGGTGGTCCAATGAGGAGATTACTCCAGATAATATTATTGATGAATTTAGTTTTTCCACAGGGATTGCTTCCAGGTACATATAAAATGGCAGCCATTGACTTTGACAGCACATCTTTTAAAGGACTCAAAAGCAATTCGATCAGTGATATTGTTCCTTTGGCAGATACCCTTGTTTGGCTAGGCACTGGGGCCGGGTTGGCTGTGCTACGGGATACGTCCTCTATTTATACCATCGCGTCCAATGCCGCCGCCACCGCAGGACAATTATCCAACGAAACGCCTGTGGGTGGTGTCACCGCTTTGGCCGCCAGTCAAAAAACATTATTTGCTGCCTTTGCCACAACGATACAGGATACCACTTTTGGGAATGGACTTATTTATTCCACGGATGCAACTGGGAATTCAATCGACTGGACTTATTTTGATCAACCAGTGGATATGGAAGGGGATTCATTGGCGCCATTTGCAAAACGATTCTTTAAAACATTACCCATTACTGTGGCTGGATTTAATGTGACTTACGATGCGGCAATTTCTGGTAATTATATCTGGATCACGAGTTGGGCCGGCGGTTTGCGCCGTTATAATATTTCCCAAAAGGTGTGGGAACGGGTGCCACTCCCTCAGGATGGTGATCAGATTCTGTTTACCTGTGAATCATCCAATTATGAAGACACCCAAAGTGGTGATGTTTTAAAAGATTTTTATCTGAATCCACGGGATCCCTGGGATGGTGTATCAGACAAATTAGTCAAACCCCACGCCTATGGCCATCATAATCATAAAGCTTTCTCGGTCATTGCCTATGGTGATACAGTTTGGGTGGGAACGGCCAATGGGGTTAATCGGGGTATTATCGGTGCCAATGGTTGTGTGGATTGGACCCATTATTCACCCACTTCACATGGATTATCCGGTGGATTTGTGGTAGGGCTTTCGCTTCAGAAATATCAAGGTCATCAAATTGTGTGGGCGGCCACAGTGGCGGCTCAGCCTGGTGAATCAAACGGAGCCAGTTATACCGTGGATGGGGGTGATACATGGCATACAACGCTCCATGGTGAACGGGTGTATAATATTACTGCAGCAGATTCTATTGTGCTGGTGGCCAGCCGATCTGGATTGTGGAAAACAGTGACGGATAATCCGTTGGATGTGGCCAAACCATGGGCAAAATATAAACCCGCGAAACAAACCATAATGATTGGTTCTACTGGGATGTATCGTATGGATGAACTTTTTAGCGATCCTGTGATAGGTGTTCTCTATGACACTCGACCTTTTTATGCCTCCACCGCTACGATTTGGATTGGGACATGGGATGGTCTGGCGCGTGCCATGGATCCCCATGGAATGAATTGGCAGATTTATCGCGCCAATTTTGATGCGGATAAGGTATATGCCTATCCGAATCCATTTTCTCCTTATGAACATAATCAGGTTGGGGGCACCGGCTATGTTCACATTCATGCGGACGTGAAAATTTCATTTATAGTTAAAATGAATGTATTCAATTTTGGGATGGAACCGGTTTATAGCAAGGAATTTGACCGTCGCCAGGCCATAACTGGCGCTATGAAATGGAATGGAAAGGATTCCAATGGCAGGGTCGTGGATAATGGTACCTATTTTATTCGATTAGAATATGACCAAAAAATCAAATGGATGAAACTGATCGTTATCAAATAATGAATCGAATTAAACAATATATCATTTTTAGTTTAATGGCATTTACATGGTTAAGTGCCGGATCCAAAGGGTCTTATGCCGGTGGGTTTTTGCGGATGGGTTCATCTGCACGCGCCATGGCAATGGGGAGTGGTTTCACCGCCGAGATTGATAAAGGATTTGCCGCATACCATAATCCCGCTTCTCTGGTATTTATTCAAAACCGGCAACTGGGATTTAGTCATCATTTTCTGCCTCTTTCTCGACGGTTTATGGCTGCCAATTTTTCAACACCATTGCCTCCATCAGCCAGTTTGGGCGTTGCTTGGGTCAGCGCCGGGACAGACCAAATTGATGGCCGTACCAGTGCCGGGGAGCATACCCAATATTTATCCACTTCAGAAGATGCATTTATTATTTCTTTTGCTCAGAAAATTCTCCCATGGTTTTCCGCTGGATTAAATATTAAAATTCTTAAGCATCAATTACCCATGAATACCATGGACTTGGCGGGTAAAGGGATGGGTGTTGATTTTGGTATATTTATCCATACAGAAAAAGGTGCAAACCTGGCTTTTATGGTCCAGGATTTGAATTCCAGATACCAATGGAAAACAGATAAAATTTTTGAACGGGGTAAAGTGTACGTAGAGCAATTTCCAACACTGTATCGTGTCGGAACCACATTTCAGTATGGTAAGGTATATGTGGCTACAGATGGCGGTATGGTGATGAATGGCAATGAATTACTCGGGTATTCTTTACGCATTGGGGGTGAATACCCCTACCTCGATCATTATTTTATTCGGGCTGGATTGGGTAACGGAAGAATGTCGGTTGGTGTTGGTGTAGATTGGTCCTTGCTGAAAGGTAATGATGGCAAACTGGATTACGCTTTTGTTTTTGAGAATCCCGCCGGCACAGCCCATATATTTACCTATGCGTTTTCATTTTAAGTTATTTTTTTTCCTTTTCTCCCAGGTTGGGGCAGTGGGTACCCAATTTTTATCGATTCCCCCCTCCGCCCGGGATTTGATTTATTTTAATTCCCATTGGCGGAATCCGGCTGTGCTGAATCAATTGAATAAAGTACCGGAATTGGGGTTGGCCTATGGCAATTGGCTGGCCGGTGTTCAATCCGTTGGGTTTCGTTGGAAAGGCCAAATCAAAAATGGCAGCGGAGGTATAAATATTCGATATGTGGGGATGGATGATATTGAATTGCGCCCCAATAAACCCTCCTCTGAACCATTGGCCTATTATGCCGCTTATGGTTCTTCCATTGGAGGGGTGTATAGTTGGCAAAAAAGTGCTTTTCGTATGGGTGTTGGTGTAAAACGGGTGGATTTCCAAATTTACCAGAAAAAATCCAGCGGCACTGCGATAGACCTTGGATTGGAATGGGATGCAGCAGAAAATATCCGTATCCGTTTTTCTGCCCTCAATTTAGGAAAAATGGGAAAGCTGGTTTCCGAATCTCCCCAATTGCCCCAGCGGATAATCGGTTCATTAGCTTATGAAAGGAATCAATATGCAGTGTTTGCCGCTGTGGAATCAAATAGTATTGTAAAGTATCCCATTTTATACGGTGGTGGAAACGGTCGATATAAAAATTTAATTTATGGATTTACTGCTATGACTTCGAAAGGAGTAAAATCCATTTCCGGCGGTGCCGGTATTCAGTTTGGTATTTATTCTATCACCTACGGGTTTCAATGGGGAGATCAGCATTTGGGCATGCCCCAAATGATGGATATTGCCATTCGTCTGCCATAAGTATGAAACCGGCTGCATATAAAAAAGTTATTGGCTTTCTCAGTATCGCCGTTTTGTTTTTACTCCTGACAAACTATTTAGCATTACGCAAACTGGATTTGGCAACCCGGGATCCCGCCCCTGTAGAAGATGTGAAAAAAGAAATTGTTTCAAAGCCAATATCAAAGATCAAGCCTAAAAAACGGGTAGGTACAATTGTTCTGGTGATTGATGATTTTGGATATCGAAACGATCAAGTTTCTGACGGATTTTTAGACTTGGGCATTCCAATTACATGTGCCATAATTCCCGGCCATGCCCAAAGCAGGAAATTTGCTCAAAAAGCCAACGCTGCTGGACAGGAAGTCATTATTCATATGCCCATGGAATCGACCATTCCCGAATCGGGTGAAGAGGATTATAAAATCAAAGCAGGGATGATAAGCGAAGAAATTGAATGGCGTATACGGGAAGTATTCAAGGATATGCCCGAAGCTGTTGGGATGAATAATCATCAGGGATCCAAAGCAACGATGAATGGTAAAGTCATGAGTGTGGTGGCGTCAGTCCTGAAACAAGAGGGAAAATATTTTGTTGATAGCCGTACATCGTCTGCTACTGTGGGTGAAAAGACTATGCGGTCTTTGGGGGTACCAACCATGCGACGCCATGTATTTTTAGATAATGAACCAGATAAAAAGAAAATTGAGAACCAACTGGAACAATTGGTTAAAATGGCTGTGAAACAAGGAACAGCTTTGGGCATTGGCCATGCGCGGCCCAATACATTAGCCGTTCTCAAAAAAGAAATTCCTGATTTGCTGGCCAGAGGATTTCAATTTGAATTTGCATCCCAAAACGTGAAATAATTGATCATGCCCATTTTATCAAAAGTAATGCGGGGAGATTTTATTGAAAGCATTCATGTGGCATACGGGGTTGCTGTGGATGAAAAAGGGAATGTGGTTTATGCCACAGGCGATCCCCATTATTTAACCTGTATCCGATCTTCATGCAAACCATTCCAGGCATCAGCGGCTATAAAAGCTGGCGCCGTTGAGGCAGCCGGTTTTTCTGAAGATGAAATTGCCCTCATGTGCGCCTCACATAATGGAGAGGAAGTCCACGTCAATACCGCCAAATCTATGCTGAGTAAACTGGGTTTAACACCAGATAATTATTGCTGTGGAAGCCATACGCCTTATGATGAGGCATCCCATCATGCCCTTATTAAAAGTGGGGTGGCACCAAGTCCACTTCATAATAATTGTAGCGGCAAACATGCAGGGATGCTTTCGTTATGTAAAAAATTAGGTGCAGATCCGAAGGATTATATCAATTTGGATCATCCCGTTCAGCAGGCGATTATTGATCAATTAAAACACTTAACCGGATTGGAAAAATTATCTACAGCCATTGATGGGTGTAGCGCGCCTACACCATTTTTAACCCTTTCCATCATCGCAAGTATGTTTCAAAAATTAGCGTCAGGAAAATTTTCTGAGTTGAACCCCTTATTTAATGCCATGTCCAACCATCCTTACTTAATTGGAGGAAGGGAAAGATTTGACACAGATTTCATAACAGCCATGAATGGGAAAGCAGTATGTAAGGTGGGTGGCGAAGCTATCCGCGGATTTGGGATTCGGAAACCTGACGATTCTGTAATAGGTGTGGTGATTAAAGTTTTAGATGGAAATAATCGGGCACTTGAGTCCTCTTCCATGGCATTTTTAAATGAAATGGAATTACTGACGGATGAAGAGAATCAATCATTAGAGAAATATCGTGAACCGGTTTTGAAAAACCATCGAAAGATTTCTGTGGGTAAAATTTCTACAGGAATTGATTTTTAAAATGAAGCGATTTTGGTTACTCATCTTTTTATATGCCGGAATCTACAGCCAGGATACATTAACCATTATGACGTATAATGTGCTTCACTTTTCAGGCAATACAACCGGTCGTGCCCAATCCATTAAGAAAGTCATGGATTATGCGCAACCCGATATAGTGATTTTTGAAGAACTGGAACACCAGAGCGGTATTGATTTACTATTGAGTGATGTATTTAATGTGGACAGCACGGCCTTCGCGGCAGGGACATTGCCCAGTTCCTCTTACATGAAAACCGGCATTATTTATCGAAAATCCAAATTGGATCTCTCATCTCATGTTGTTCTTTCTACTGTTTTGCGGAGTATTCCCGGTTATACCCTATCCATTAAGAATGCCCATTCAAACGTAAAGCCATTTACGGTTTTTGGCGCCCACTTGAAGGCAAGCGATGGAACGAGTGAATCGGAACAGCGATGGGAAGAAGCAAAAGAACTATATAAGTATGTGGCACAAAAAGATCAAAATTATCATTATATATTTGGGGGTGATTTCAATTTATACGATACGGAGGAACCGGCCTATAAATTATTAACAGATAGTATGACGGTGGACTTAGAAGATGTGGTGGGACATTGGGTGCGAAAAGAAAGTGCCCATGTAATGAAATACACCCAATCCACACGGACAGAAAGTATAGGAGATGGCGGGTCCACAGGCGGGTTAGATGACCGGTTTGATTTTATCCTATTTTCGGACCACTTTACATCCAGCGATCCGGATTTGAAATATGTGGATGGTTCCTACACGGTCATTGGGAATGATGGAAACCATTATGATATGGCACTCATTGATGGTGGGAATAGTGCAGTCCCTGACAGCATTGCTGAAGCTATTTACCTAGCATCGGACCATTATCCGGTTGTGGCGAAAATAGCATATACCACCAAATCTTCTACCAGTCCTGTGGCGCATGCAGGTGGTGATCAAACGGTATCCGTCGGTGATACTGTATTCTTGGATGGAAGCCAAAGTTATGATCCAAATGGCACAATCATTTCTTATGTTTGGGATCAAACCTCTGGGCCGGCAGTGACTTTAAACATGGGTGGATCGGTTAAGGCTAACTTTGTCGTGCCTGACGTAAACCGTACCACATCATTTACATTTAAATTGACGGTGTCAGATAACGATGGAGAAGGGGCGACCGATTTTGTGAATGTGGTGGTACCGGTTGTGGGTGGCTACACCCCATACGATATTCAATTCACGGAAAACCAGGGTGCGGGAGAGAATTGTTATCCATCGGAATTCGAAGGGCAGAATGTGGAAGTGACCGGTGTGGTGACAGCAGTTCGCCCGGATCAAGAATATCCTAATTTCTTTTTTCAGGATCCGACAAGAACAGAATGGGCCGGTATGTTTGTATATATTGATAAAGGGTACACGCCACCGAATAAAGGAGATCAGGTAAAGCTCAAAGGAGATATTTCAGAATATTTTGGTATGACAGAAATGAAGAATATTGTATCCACAGAAATTTTATCAAGCGGTGTTTCGGTTGAACCGGTAACCGTCACGGCCAGCTCTATATCGGGGGACTGTCGTGTCTGGGTAGAAAAGTATGAAGGTATGCTAGTGCGGATCGTGAATGTAGAGGTCACCCAAAGTGCCAATAAGGATGGTCAATGGTTTGCATCTGATTATACGGGAACTGCCATGATAGATGGTTATATGTTCGATGGGGACTGGCCTTTGCCAGAATATGGCACCCATTTTATCAGTATCACCGGTGTGCTTCATTATTCTTATGGGAAATACAAACTGATGCCAAGAAATGGTGACGATTTTAATGATCCTGTAACGGCTGTGGGAGATGAATTACCGGAGCGGTTTGAATTGCTTACCAATTATCCAAACCCGTTTAATCCAACCACCACCATCAAATTCGATGGTGGGAACGCATTATTGCTTCCCATACATTTGTATGTGGTTGATATTAATGGTCGGGTAGTGGCAAATTTGATAAACGGTATTCCCAATTCGAATAAAGTGGTTTGGAACGGGAAAAATGATGGGGGCCAACCCATGCCTGCTGGCATTTATTTTGCCCGAATGGAATCGGGAACAAGAGTCCTTACACAAAAAATGGTTTTATTAAAATAAGATGGCAATTGTAACCGTTAGAGTTGTGGATTGTTATGTGTACTTAAAAACGGATGACGATTTAAAATTTCTATTGTTGAAACGGAACAAAAATAAAATTTATGAACACCTATGGCAGGGGGTGGCTGGGAAAATTGAAGAAGGTGAAACAGCACCAGAAGCAGCCATTCGTGAATTAAATGAAGAAACGGGGTTGGATCCTGTAAATATGTTTGTGGCGGATCATGTGAGTCGTTTTTATGAAGTCCACGGGGACCGCGTAAACCTTGTTCCCGTTTTTGGAATGGAAGTAGATTCTGATGAAGTTATTCTATCGGAAGAACATGTTGATTTCAAATGGGTGAATATTACCGATGCATTAAATACATTGGTGTGGAATGGCCAGAAAGAAGGCATCCAAACGGTTTATGACATGGTGACCAGTGATGATGACCGAATGAAATGGTCAAGGGTTGAGTAGGAGAATTTGTAAAGACGCTCCGATAAATGGGGCCATCTATACGAAATACAAAAGGAGAGAAACATAATGTTAGAAGTAGGCACTAAAGCACCGGATTTTACACTCCCCGATCAAGATGGGAATGATGTATCCTTAAGTGATTATGCCGGGAAGAAAGTAGTCCTCTGGTTTTTCCCAAAAGCCAGCACACCCGGTTGAACGATTGAAGGTAAGGGGTTCCGGGATGAACTCCAAAAATTTGAAAATAAAAATGCAGTGGTGGTTGGTATGAGTGCGGATTCATCAAAAAAGCAGAAAAAATTCTGTGATAAACAAGAATTTCAATATCCGATGTTATGTGATGAACAAAAGGAAACTCTTAAAGCCTATAGTGTTTGGGGAAAAAAGAAATTCATGGGGCGTGAATATGATGGCATTTTTCGCAACACATACGTAATTGATGAAAATGGATTGATTGAAAAAGTATACAAAAAAGTAAATGTTAAAACCCACGCTGAGGATATTCTATCGGAATTATAATTCTGTAGAGACGTAATAAGCTACGTCTCTACATTAATTATTTATCGGGGCATTCTGATCCAAGAATAAGCCCTGGCTCATGCCCGCGAAGAATTTCTGGAAAAATTCCATTTCATGCACACCACCAGTCGATAGTATTTTTCCATCTTGTTCTACTTCACCACTGGCACTGACACGGACATTGGTTTCACCATTAACTAATTCGGTCAAATTGATGGTCACCTTGTATCGATAAATCTTTGGTCCGTCAGGGCCATCATCATGACCATGATTACCCCCAAATAGTGGTCTTGAATCATCGCTACCATCGCTACCATCGAGACCAAAAATCATGGATGCAATGATGGCAATGACAGCCACTGCGCCAATGGCAAGACATGCTTTTTGGCCAGCACTTAGTTCCCCTTCTGGTTTTTCATTGGCCAATCCCGCCTTTGCATGTTCCGTTGTTCGGCTGGCGGTAATTAATCCAATGTCAGAATTCAAGACTTCTATGGTATAGTCCATGTCTTGAAGTGAATTGATGGCTGCTTTTAGCACGGATTTTAAATCACCGGGGAAAGACCGAGTTTCCATTGCCCTGGCAATGGACGTAGCCGGTTTATCGGTTCGGGGCACATTGGTACAGCCAGAAATGCCCATGACCAAATAAGCAATAAGTGACATGTAGAAGAATCGACCCGATTGGGTCTTAGGTTGAATAATGCTTCTTAACATTTAAAAGGATAGACTTTGGTAGGCAAAATCCACCACACTTTTATTGTCGTCAAATGTGATAATAACTGTGAGTGATTTTGAGGATGTGCTTGCGGATGATTTGCTACCCGTTCCCGCACCGGTAAACCAGCTGATGGGGTTAATAATCCCAAAAAATGTCATAGATTTAGCTTCTGACTCTCTTGATATGCGATCATACGTCCAGGTTTCTCTACCTTGTTTATCCTTGGATATAATATTGGGAGCCCCCAATACTTTGGTGATTTCTGTTTGGTTTGCCCCTTTTGTCACACTGGATTGAACCATTCCCATGGTAAGCTTGTTGGATTCTTGTGGCGGGTTAGCGCATCCAACTAAAAGCATGGTGGCAAGAATAATACTGATTCGTTTTTTCATGATGATTCTCCTTTTTAGTTTTTAATTGTGGGACAGAATCAAATGTTCCCACATTTTAATTCAGGATACCAATTCCCCCAAAATTATTATCAATGGGTTTGGCGATAATTTCCACCAAATCCTTTTTTACATCCACATACCAGACCATGCTCAGCATAATGTAATCACCCGTCTGTCCATTTTTCCACCGCTGAACCGTGCTAAACCGCGTTTCTTTTACCGCAGTCGATTGTTGAATATTATTTTGGTGGCGTTTGGTCCTTTCAAATTCATCTGGGTGAATAAAATCTTCATCATAACGGTGGCCCACCAGATCTGTTTCCCCATATCCCATGGATTTCTCCCAATCGCCGCTCACTTCGGTAATGACGCCATCGGATAGGCGTCCGGCAATAAACAGGGATCGGGCATTGATCTTGTCAATTAGGTCATTTTTATTCTTGGTGGATTGGAGATTCTGGACTTTATCTTTTAGCTTGATGATTTCATTTTTTAGGTGGACATTTTCATTAATAAAATAGTTGATTACAGTCTGTTTGTCCTCCATTGTGGGGTCGATAGTTGGGAGAAGGTCTGGACGTTGAATTTCAGTCCGGACTTTAAGCAGGTGTTTGGATGGAATTCGGCCTGTGGTAAGCCAGGTGCTCAGGGCCTGGGGCGTCACACCAAAATATTTCGCCACTTCATATTTGTGGCGATAGCCCTTATCGGCCATGACTTGGGAGATTATTTCTTGAACTTTTACCATAATGTTAAATAATACTTGAAATAAATTAACATATACAGTAATATTATTCAAGTAATATGAATAATTCTTCAACTTAATTGATAATTAGGATGGAGATTTTTAAAGGAAAGACCATGAAAAAAACAATATTATTAATGCTTCTTTTTTATTCCGGGATTCTTTTTGCCCAGGAAAAAACGTTTTATCTCAAATCTGGGGATAAAGTATCAGGAAACATCACCGCCGAAACAGATTCCACCTATGCAATTGAAACCACTTTTGGCTCCGTCACCATCAATAAGAAAGATATTAAACCGGAAGAAGCGATTATTTACCTTAAATCGGGGGACAAGCTGAAAGGTATTATTTTATCTGAAAGTGATGAAGGCATTAAAGTAAAAGCCCAATTTGGGGAAGTGTCTATTTCGAAAGAAAAAATTGACCGAATTGATTTTAAAAGTATGGGCGCCGTAGCTCGCGGATTTCAACGACCGGGGCAAACGGAAGAAGGACGTTGGTATTATGGGAAGGAACGGCTCATTGATATATACTTTGATCCCACAGGGTATACGGTGGGGGATAATGTTTTGTATTTAAGCCTTTTATCATGGGGATATGGTTTGTCAGACCGTTTTCAGATTACCTCTAAATGGGGTGGTTATTTTTGGGGAGATTTAAACTTTCGACCCAAATATACGGTATTTAAAAAAGGCAACTTAAAATCGGAACACGCCTTTGCAATCGGGGGTCATTTCCATATGCGAGGTAGGCCGGCAAAATATGAATTAGTGTCTGATAATAGTCTTTTGGGAAATATTTGGGGAGATACAGATAAAAGATGGGTCCGAATAGGATATACCGTTGAGAATGAAGATTGGGATAATGATGGTATAGTTGATGAAATATATATTAACGATGATCCGACTGATGGCGACAAAATGTGGATGGAATATTTTGCTGCTTATACAATTTCCAATTTAAAGAAATCAGGACAAGGACGAATCAACCATACCATTGGCGCTACACTCACCACCTATCCCGGGTATGATCCCATGCCCAGGGCTTATTATGGTATCCACGCCGACGCGAGGCGAAACCTAAAGTTGATCTTTGAAGCTTTTTACGATCCATATTGGGCATCGGCCTTAGAATACCGAGATGGGAGCGAAATTTTATCCGGATTCGATTTCGACTTTGGGTTCATTTACGCTTATAGCGAAAACCTTCAATTGGGAATTCATTTTCAACGACCCTGGATCGCCTTTTATTACAAATTTTAATTAAGGTAGACGGAGCATGGGTGGTGTGCAAAAAGCTGATGTTTATATTTAAGGGACCATATTATGGGAATTAAAAAAAATTCTCTCATCACTGGGATGGTCGCCACAGCGTTAACCATCGGATTCCTCGAGTCGGGGACGGTACAACTTTCTGGCCCTTTTCTTTATGGAGACGAGAATGGTGTTTCTTTAATCTTGAAAAAAGAGAATGATACATTTGAAATTCAACCGGGCGAAAAAATCATCATCAATGATAAAATTTATACCTACAAGTCTGTGGATGTGGCATCCCAAACACTTCTCATGGAAAATATATCGATTCCCTTGGGTGACGTTAGTGCTATCCATTATGTCACAGGGACGAAAATGAAAGAACGTGGACTCAAAGGATTAAAGACCGGAGGGATGGTTGGGGCTGCGGTGGGCGTTGTCTTGGGATCTTATGAGGGATATTACCATTATTTGTTTTTAACAGTGCCCATGTGTGCTGCAGTGGATGGGGTTGCTTTAGGTATTGTTGAAGCACAAATTGGGTTCACAAAAAAGAAGACTCGAACCTATGCTTTGGGTGAGAATGATTGGAAAATTACAAATGAATAAGCGGTATATTTTTCGATTTTGATCCTTAGAAGAAAAGAAGACATTTATTGAATCCAATTTGATTTAATGATTTAAATTGGGAGAGAGATTTTTAGGGGAATTTTGAAAATGGAAAAAGGTAGGCAACGATGTTTTCTGTAGAACAGACGAATATATTAGAAAATCCCCGTCAGCGGCGGAACTATGTGTATTTAGAGCATACCCAAAGCCTCTGCTCCAAATGCTTGCGTGTGGTGGATGCGAAGATCATCCGTACCGACGATAATAAAATTGTTTTGCGAAAATGGTGTGCCGAACATGGCTTTGAATCTTGTCTCCTCCATTCCGATGCGGACTGGTACCTCCACGCCCAGAAGTATAACCGACCTGGTGACATTCCTCTAAAATTCCCCACCGCCGTAGAACGGGGCTGCCCTTATGATTGCGGCGTTTGCCCTGACCATGAACAACATATGTGTCTGGGTCTTATAGATCTTACGGACGATTGCAACTTGGCCTGCCCCACCTGTTTTGCCGATAGCAAAGGGTCCGCCTATCTCACCATGGATCAAGTTAAAGCAGCTTTGGATGGCTTCATCGAGCAGGAGGGCGTGGGCGCTGTGATTCAATTCTCCGGTGGAGAACCCACCATGCATCCTCAAATTGTAGAAGCGGTGAAAGAAGCGGTGACACGGCCCACAGAAGTGGTCATGATCAATACCAATGGTATCAAATTTGCCCAGGATGAAGATTTAGTCAAACGGCTGGTAGATGTGAGTGAAAATAAATTAGAAATCTACCTCCAGTTTGACGGTTTCACAGATGAGGTGCACCAGGCCATCCGCGGGGCGAAGTTGGCGGACATTAAAATGAAAGCGATCGAGAATATGCTGAAGCACGGCTTGCCCATCAATTTGGCGGCGGTGATTCAACGTGGGATTAATGAAGACCAAGTGGGTAAAATTGTAGAATTTGGCATTGCAACCAAAGGCATCCGCGGTGTCAATTTTCAGCCCGCCTTTTTCGCCGGACGTTATGACCATGATATGAATCCAATGGATCGAGTCACCAATACAGAAATTATGGATCGGTTGGAAAAACAAACCGATGGTATGTTTCGAAAGACGGACTTTATGCCGCTGCCCTGCAGCCATCCGTCTGAGATCGCCCTCACCTACGCCTACATTAAGGGGAAAAAAGTAAAACCCATTCCCCGGTTTGTGAATCTGGACCCTTACATGGACCAATTCATCAATACAATTTATACGGATCCCCGGCCCATTTATAAAAAGGCCATCGAAGGATTATGGTCCGCTTCATCCAGTTTTAGCTCTATGAAGACGCTTTACGATTTTTCCTGTGTCTGCGGCATCCCGGTGAAAAAGGATTTCTTTACGGAAAAAGGGCGCCAGAAGATTGCCGATGAAAATGCATTCCGCATCATTATGATTCAGTTCCAGGACAAGTATAACTGGGATATGAAGGTGGTGAAAAAATGCTGCATTGGTTTTGCCATGCCTGACGGCAGGACCATCCCCTTTGATGCTTACAATGTGCTCTACCGTGAAACCCACGAGGTGAAGCATTGGCAGAACGGAAATGTGCCGAAAAAAGTGCCCATGCCCACACCTTATGGATTTATATCTCAAAATGGCAATGGGGCCATCAAATCTAATGGACAATTAAATGGTCAAAAAACACCCACAAAAGAAAGAGACTTAACATGATAAAACGAACGCTAATTCTCTCAGCATTAATTATGCTGGCCTGTGAAGATAAAGAAGAGATTAATCCTCTGGTTGGTACCTGGAATATGACATCTGCCGATGGCGGTCTGTATTTAAAATTAAATAAAACTCAAATGTTGTATATGGGAGAAATGAGTGGTGACATGAAAGTTTCCACATTCCATAACGGCACATCTGACGGTACATATGGTTTAAGTGAATTTTATATTGATGAAACGTTTGATGGGATGGTAATAGGTGTTCAGGGATATGAAGAAGATTATAGTATTTATTATAATATCACTGATTATAATAGTCCACTCGACCAATATAACGGATCTATCGTAAATATTTCTACGAGTTTAGGATATTTAGAATTTGTAGGTCAAAATTACAATTATACCATTGGAGAGCATTCATTAACAATTAATGCAGATACATTAATACGACAATTATATGTTGATAATACTGGATATGTCATTGATTCTACAAGACATGCCACTGTCTCCGGGTCTTTAACTGAAATGGGTATGGAAATATTAGCCAATGAAAATATTCTCTTAGAGGATGAATTCTTTATGCCCGATGAAATCATCATTATAATCAATGAAGATGGCACAGGAGAAATAGATGAAACTTTTGAAGGATACAGAGAGAAATCTGATATTGAATGGGAAGCAACTGACTCAACTTTTACCTGGAAATACTGTGAAGAATATGATGGCCAGATAGAATGCGATGAGGGACCAGAATTCAAATATGAAATATCCGGAGAAACACTCATATTATCTCAATATGAGGATATGTGTGAGGAATATGAAAGTTTTGGTATGTCCTGTGATGAAGTAATGCAGGAAGCATTTGGTGTGGAAATGGGGACATTGGAAGAGTTTTGGATGGAAATGAAGGTTGTTTTTTCCGCAACCGCATCTGCAAAAAAATCTGGCTACAAAAGCAGACAAAATAAGAAAACGCGGCTTGGGGAATATTCATTGATGAATGGTTATAAACCGCTTAGGGAATTTCAAAAATAAAAGAAATGGCCCAACATGGGAATGGGTGATTGTTAAATGAAACGCCTCTGGCTCAAATAAAGGATAAAGAAAATGAATAAAACACGCACATTTCTCCTATCAGGATTAGCCACCATGACGCTAATTATAGCCGTGATTGAAACGGGATTCCTCAATTTGGAATCTCAACCTCTTATTGCCCAGGAAGATGCGAGTGGCCTAACACTTGAAAAGGATGGGGAACAGGTATTGATTCCTCTTGAGGAATGGGTAGTGGTATCCAGTGCATATGACCCCAGTAATACGGTTCGTGGTTTATATATGGGCATGACGGTTGATGCCCTCCGCATCCAGGAAAAAGGTGAATCTTTTGAAAGGGAAATTCCCATGGATGAAATTGGTTCAATTTTTAGAGGAAAAACAAAAACCACGAAGGAATACGTTTGGGGTGGCGTAAAGTTTGGTGGCTTGGTTTCTGTCGGAATAGGAGGCTTTTTTACTTTATGGGGTTTGACTGATGGTGGAGGGACAGATGCATTTCTCTGTGGTGGGTTAATGGCATTGTTTTCAGGTATTTATACGGTTCCCGGTGGTGCTTTATTAGGGTTTATCCGTGCAAAAGTTGCCGAAGGTAAAGCAGTGGAATATGTGATCGGCGATGGGGAATGGGTGATTGTTACCCAATAATCTCGTTTTGAAATAAAATTGGTAAAATTAGTCTTTATTTTCAGTATACTTAGTTTAATTCCCCATGG
>JAPYOT010000026.1 GCA_029938045.1 Fidelibacterota bacterium
AGATCGGGATTGATAAGCCCATGATTGGTACTGTTCCGGGAGAACAAATTTATTCAGTAGTTTCGGTATCAAACCAGGCCATGGCAACTTCGGGTAATTACCGAAATTTTAAAGAATATAACAATGTGAAATATTCCCATATCATAGATCCGCAAACTGGAAAACCTACCCAGTCCAACATTGCATCAGTGACTGTCATTGCACCCAATTGCATGGATGCAGATGCATTAGCAACCGCTCTGAATGTAATGGATGTTAAGGAAGGGAAAGCACTCGTTGAATCTTTAGATGGAATTGAGGCATTTTGGATTATGAAAGAAAAAGGACATCTAAGGTCAGTGGCAACTTCAGGGATGCCAATCGATAATTAATCCAGTTCAAATTTTGGTTTTTGCGAAGGATCATCGCAAGTACCACCAGTCAAACAGACACAATTACTGGCCACACCGCCACAGGAACCCTGCAATGGCTTTCGGTTAAAAATAACGCCAATAGACATACCGAGAATGGCAATACCGATAACAAGGATTGCGAGAAAAAATTGCATGAGAGAATTTAAGGAGAAAATTGAATTGGGGGATTAAATCAATAATTAGGATGAAAATTCTGAACCGTTTAATTTCCATGCTCGTTGAACTACTGATATAATTAATCAAATTGAAAAATATAATACAAAAAAGAATTCTCACTTTGTTTATGGCCACTGGTTTTGCTTTTGCTTCTGGCGGCGTTCATGGTGCTGCCCCTCATTTGAATGGAGCGGATCTTTCTATTTTATGGGCGATTCCATTTGCAGGAATATTACTGTCAATAGCAGGGTTTCCTTTGGTGGCTCCCCGTTTATGGCACCATCATTTTGGAAAAGTTTCCGCTTTTTGGGCCTCACTTCTCATTATTCCATTTTTAATAGTTGAGGGATTATCAATTACGACCTATGAATTACTCCATGTTGGACTTTTAGAGTATATACCATTCATTATTCTTTTATTGTCATTATTCACTATATCAGGTGGTGTGCAGCTTACCGGTTCACTAGTGGGAAAACCGATTGTCAATACAGGCATCATTTTATTGGGAACCGTATTGGCCAGTTGGATGGGAACCACCGGTGCCGCCATGCTCTTGATTCGGCCCCTTATCCGCGCCAATAAGGATCGGAAAAGTAAAGTGCATGTGATTGTATTTTTTATTTTTCTCGTGGCCAATATAGGAGGATCCTTGACGCCTTTAGGCGACCCGCCATTATTTCTGGGTTTCTTAAAAGGTGTGGACTTCTTCTGGACCACATCTGCAATGTTTTTACCCATGCTCTTCATGGCGGTTAGTCTGTTAACCATCTTTTTTGGTTTGGATACATTCCTTTATAACAGGGAAGAAAATAATCCAGTACCCGAAACAGATGAAAAACTGGGTATAAAAGGATCCATTAATTTGTTATTATTAGTGGGTGTAATTGGTTCGGTATTACTGAGCGGGTTTTGGAATCCACATATTAGTTTTAGCGTATATCATGTAGAGGTAGAGCTCCAAAATATCGCGCGCGACGTTTTACTCATACTCTTCACAATGGCCAGTTGGAAAATCACATCCATAGAGATTCGTGAGGCCAACGAATATACCTGGTTCCCCATTGTAGAGGTAGCCAAACTGTTTGCCGGCATTTTTATTACCATTATTCCAGTCATCGCCATTTTAAAAGCAGGGACTTCAAGTGCCTTGTCTTCCGTTATTACCTCAGTATCTAACGAGGCAGGCCCTATTAATTATATGTATTTCTGGGCTACAGGAATTCTATCCAGCTTTTTGGACAATGCGCCAACTTATCTTGTGTTCTTCAATACAGCTGGAGGTGATGCATCTGTGCTCATGGGGGATTTATCTCAAACACTGTTGGCCATATCTGCCGGCGCTGTTTTTATGGGGGCTAATACCTATATCGGGAATGCACCCAACTTTATGGTAAAATCTATTTCCGAATCTTCAGGTATTGAGATGCCATCCTTTTTCGGCTACCTGTTTAAATGGTCATTACCCATATTAATTCCACTATTTATTGTAGTGAGTATTCTCTTTTTCTAAGCAATGCGGATTTCAAAAGTCACGACCAAAACTGGCGATAAGGGGGAGACGGGCCTTGGAGATGGAAAACGAATTTCCAAAGATCATCCGAATATGGATTTCCTCGGTGATATTGATGAATTGAATTCATTCCTTGGGTTAGCGATTAATGCGTGTAAAGAAAAGAAATTGTTTCAGGAATTACAATCCATTCAGCAGGATTTATTCAATATGGGCGGAGAAGCATCCATGCCTGGAACGGAAATGGAATTATTGAGTGCGGATCGAGTTGTATTTTTAGAAGCATCCTTAGAAAAAATAAATGAAACATTGCCCCCATTAAAAGAATTTATTCTACCGGGTGGGGACGAATTTTCTGCTCGTATTCATGTTGCTCGGGCCGTATGCAGACGCGCTGAGCGTTCCTGCGTATCGCTCCTTAATACAGGTGTGGATGTGAGAAACTGGCTGGTTTATCTCAACCGACTCAGTGATTACTTTTTTGTTTTGGCGCGGTATATAACCCAAAATAAGGGAAAAAATGAAATCCTTTGGGATCGAGATAAATAATAACCAGTTCTCCTGCGATTATTAGATAAAATCTAAATAATATACCTAAATTATCGGTCTGTTAAATATCATGTTAGACTGGAAATCATTACATAAAACAATTGACGGGGTGGAAAGAATATTATTGTCCACCCATGAAAACCCTGATGGGGATGGACTTGGTAGTGCCTATGCCATGTATCATCACCTAAAAAGCCAAGGGAAAGATTGTCGTTTAATCCAGATTTCTCAACTTCCCCATGAGTATGAATTTTTAAATTTAGATCAAATTATTGAAACCTATAATTCCGAGGTTCATGATAATTGGATTTCCCAGGTAGAATTAGCCTTAATCTTTGATGTGGGTGATTACCGCCGTACCAGAAAAATTGGCGAGCAGTTAGAGTCCAATAAAATCCATGTGGTGAATATTGATCATCACCCGGATTTGAGCGATGGGCGTTTCGCAGATAATTTTATTAATGTGGATGCGGCTGCTACGGGAGAAATGGTTTATGATTTTATGAAGGAAGGGAACGTCCCCTTGACGAAAGAAATAGCGGTCGGAATTTATACAGGTGTTGTAACGGATACCGGTTCGTTCAGTTACAGCAATACGAATCAAAAGTGTCACCAAATTGCCATTGAATGTATTTCAGCCGGGGTGAATACATCCCAAATTTATCAATCTGTTTATGAAAATAGTTCAAAAAGCCGGGTCGCACTATTGGGCCTTATTCTAAACCAAATTGAATATAACAAGACAGGCGAATTGGCCTGGTTTACGATTGACCAATCCATGATGGATAAAGCAAAAGCCACACAAGCGGATGTGGATGGGTTTACAGATTTTATTCGGAAAATCCGTGGGGTAGAAGTGGCAGTCATGATTGTGGAGAATGATAATAATTCCTGCCGGATTAATTTTCGGTCAAAGGGGAAGTATATTATCAACGGGATTGCCAAATCTTTAGGAGGCGGGGGTCATCAATTAGCTGCCGGTGCTTTAGCAAAGGGATCCTTGACTGAAGTTTTATCAATAGTATTGGCTACTACCAAGGCATCATTGGCAGAACAAAATGGGAAGATAGAATGAAAATCTTTTTAGCGAAAGATGCAGGATATTGTTTTGGTGTGAGGGATGCAGTCAATTTGGCTTACGATACAGCAGAACAAAATGGGGATGTATATATGCTTGGTCATATAGTTCATAATGAGAATGTGGTGCAAGATTTAGATTCTGCCGGTGCAAAAGTGATCAACTCCTTGGATGATGTTCCTGAAGATAAACCCATACTTTTCCGTGCCCACGGTACCCCAGTTGAAACATGGGATGATGCCTATGCTAAACAAATCAATATTGTAGATGCAACTTGTCCTCTTGTTTTAGAAATCCACGTGGAGGTTAAAAAACTCGAATCAGAAGGTCGCAGGATTATCATTATCGGTGACCATGGTCATGACGAGGTTGTGGGGATAGCCAGTCAGGTCAAGGATGTAATCATTGTATCTTCACCGGAGGAAGCCCAGGCACTTCGAAAGACCAAACGGGCGGGCGTGGTGAGCCAATCGACCCAGACAATAGAAAATGTGCAGGAAATCATTAACATTATGATGACTAAGGTATTTGATTTACGTTTCGTGAATACCATTTGTTATCCCACAAAAAGGAATCAAAGCCAGATTAAAAAATTAGCAAATAAATGCGATGTAATGATTGTGATTGGATCGTTTACCAGTGCAAATTCAAAACGGCTTACAGCATTAGCAAAAGAAAGAAATGCCCATTCATTCCAAGTGACATGTGCAGATGAAATTGATGCCGTATGGCTCAAAGATGCAGAAACGGTGGGTGTATCCGCCGGTGCCAGTACACCGGATAAAATTATTGATGAAGTTTTAACAAAAATTAAAGAAATCGGACAAGTTCCGGAGGAGATTATTTATGGCTGAAAAAGGCTCATTTGAAATAAAAGTTGGTTTGGCTGAAATGTTAAAGGGTGGCGTTATCATGGATGTGATGAATGCTGATCAAGCTAAAATTGCAGAAGATGCCGGTGCTGTGGCTGTTATGGCTTTGGAAAGAATCCCAGCATTGATACGGGAAGAAGGGGGAATCGCCCGCGCCAGTAACCCAGAAATGATTAGAGCGATTCAATCGGTTGTGTCACTTCCTGTAATGGCCAAAGTGCGAATCGGGCATTTCGCAGAAGCACAAATCTTGGAAGCCATGGAAGTCGATTTTGTGGATGAAAGTGAAGTCCTAACCCCGGCGGATGAACATAATCATATTTGGAAACATGATTATAAAGTACCCTTCGTATGCGGATGTCGGAACTTGGGCGAAGCACTCAGACGAATTGGAGAAGGAGCTGCCTTAATTCGAACAAAAGGGGAAGCAGGTAGCGGAAATATTGTAGAAGCTGTTCGACATATGCGTCAGGTTCAAAGTGATATGAAAAAATTAACGGTAATGGGTCAGGATGAACTCATGGCTGCTGCCAAAGAGATGGGGGCACCCTTTGCCCTTGTCCAGCAAGTGGCAAAATTAGGAAAACTCCCCGTACCCAATTTTGCAGCTGGTGGCATTGCCACACCTGCCGATGCGTCCCTCATGATGCAATTGGGTGCTGAAACCGTATTTGTCGGTTCAGGAATATTTATGAGTGATGACCCAGCTCCAAGGGCAAAAGCAATCGTGGATGCTGTGACTTACTATAAAGATTCTGCGAAACTGGTGGAAATTTCAAGTGGTCTTCAGTCCGCTATGAAAGGATTGGATATGTCAGAAATTCCAGAAGGTGAACGCCTCCAGGAAAGAGGTTGGTAAGGATCCAGACTGGTTGTAAAAAATGATTGGTGTTCTTGCACTTCAGGGGGATTATGAAAAGCACATACATATTTTGGATTTGTTAAAAATCCAAAATATGGAAATTCGTTATTCCCGTGAACTTGATATGATTCAAGGATTGGTCATTCCTGGCGGTGAATCCACCACAATGACGGATCTCATGGGAAGAAATGGGTTTTATGAACCTATCCGGAATTTTGCCAAAAACTATCCTATCCTCGGAACTTGTGCCGGGTTAATAATGATGGCATCATCTGTACCTGGTTCTAGGGTGAAACCATTGGGTATTTTGGATATTGAAGTAGATCGAAATGCCTATGGTAGGCAAGTACATTCATTTACAGATCAATTGCCTGTACAATTAAATGGACGCGCAACCCAAATACCATCCACATTTATTCGCGCACCAAAAATCACTAGGATAGCAGCAGGTGTGGAAGTGATCAGTAAATATCAAGGGAACCCTGTAGCAGTGAAGCAAGACCATCACTTGGGATTATCTTTTCATCCGGAATTGGATAATGTGACATTATTTCATGAATTTATTTTTAAAAAGCAATTAATGGATAAATCAACACCACAGCATCATGCAGCTTAAGCTTCTCCCAAATATAAAATCTCCCGCTGATATACGGAAATTTTCTCCGAAAGAACTCCAGCAATTGGCCGATGAAATTCGATTTCATACCATTGATGTAGTGAGTGAGATTGGAGGCCATTTAGCCTCTACATTAGGTGTCGTAGAATTAACCGTGGCTCTCCATAAAGTCTTCAATACACCAACGGACAAGATTGTTTGGGATGTGGGCCACCAGGCTTACGCTCACAAATTACTCACTGGCCGATTTGATGCATTCCCAACCATTCGCCAATACGGTGGTTTGAGTGGGTTTCTTAAACGGACTGAAAGTGAATATGATGTGTTTGGTGCCGGACACGCATCTACATCCATTTCTGCTGGCGTGGGAATTGCAGAATCCCAAAAACATACGGGAAAAAAGTTTAAAGTAGTGTCGATTATTGGAGATGGTGCAATGACGGGTGGACTCGCATTTGAAGCCTTAAATAATGGAGGACATTTAAGGATACCCATGCTGGTGGTTCTCAATGATAATGAAATGTCAATAAGCCCGAATGTGGGTGCGATTAATACCTACCTGACTAAGATTGCAACCAATCCGATTTACAATAGGATTCGGGATGAGATTTGGAATATATCGGGGAAATTACCTTTTGGAAAAAGGACCACTCGGTCCATGCTCCATCGAATTGAAGAAAGTCTTAAATCTCTATTGGTACCTGGGATGTTATTTGAAGAATTGGGATTTCGTTATTTTGGACCAATCGATGGCTATAATATTGATGAGTTGGTATCCACACTTGAACGGATAAAAAATTTAAAAACACCTGCATTGCTTCATATCCTGACCAAAAAGGGAAAGGGGATGAAGCTGGCTGAGAATGATCCCATAAAATATCATGGCGTTAAACCCAATGGTTCATCAAATGGAAAAGTATCTACAACAAAAAATGTACCAATATTTCAAAATGTATTTGGATTACTTGTTTGTGAAATTGCTCGCAACCGAAAAGATATGGTTTGTATTACTGCAGCAATGCGAGAAGGAACCGGGTTGGTGCCATTTGCAAAAGAATTCCCAAAACGATTTTATGATGTGGGAATTGCGGAAGGCCACGGCGTTACATTTGCAGCCGGTTTAGCCACGGAAGGTATTCGACCCATCGTAGCGATTTATTCAACCTTTTTACAGCGTGCCTATGATCATATTATACATGATGTGGCGATTCAGCATTTACCCGTGGTTTTTTGTTTGGATCGATCCGGTATTGCTGGTGAAGACGGTCCCACCCACCATGGTACATTGGATATCGCTTATCTGAAATGTATTCAGGATTTAGTACTCGTATCACCCAAAGATGGAAATGAATTACGCCATCTTTTATATACAGCCTTGGATTATCAAGGGGGCCCTTTCGCTATTCGATACCCCAAATCATCATCACTCCGATTTGATCCTCATGGTCAGGCTGAACTACTCCCCATAGGGAGTTGGGAAATAATGAAAACCGGAACAGACGTGGCATTATTGGCTGTTGGCCCCCAAGTGTTTGATGCAATGGAAGCTTCAGTGAAATTATCTCAATCTGGAATTAGTTGCGAAGTGGTGAATTGCCGTTTTGTCAAACCAATGGATGAAGCTTACTTGGAATCGATTATTGGCCGTTTTAATCAAGTCATCACAATAGAAGAAGGGATTATTACAGGAGGGTTTGGCGAAGGTGTTTCCGCATGGTTAGCGGTGAAAGGGTACAAGGGGGAAGTGCAAAACATTGGTTTGCCTAACGAATTTGTGGAGCATGGCCCCAGAGATTTATTGCTAAAAAAGTTGGGTGTATGTGAGGCGGGTATCATTGAAGCAGTTCATACAGTCAAAAATCCTTTCGAAATAAAAGAATAATCAAATGAGTTCAATTGTATTAGTCCTATTGGGTTTCACAATTCTTTTTATTGGATACCGGTTTTATTCCAAGTTTGTGGGTATCCGTATTTTTGATATTAATGAAAAGAACCACTTAATGCCCTCAAAAGAGTTTGAAGACGGTATTGATTTTGTTCCAACAAAGAAACATATTTTGTTTGGCCACCATTTCACATCTGTGTCAGGTGCAGCGCCTATTATTGGACCCTGTGTGGCCGCTTATTGGGGATGGCTTCCCGCATTAGTATGGATTTTGTTCGGGACGATCCTCATGGGTGCTGTTCATGATTTCGGTGCATTGGTGATGAGTGTAAAAGAAAAAGGAAAAAGTATTGCAGACATTGCCTCCATTACTATTAGCAATCGCGCCCGTCTTATGTTTTTGATTTTTATCATCCTCCTTGTATGGCTTGTGCTGGCTGTTTTCGCCATGGCTGTCGCAGATTTATTTGTCGGGATTCCTTCCTCAGTTATTCCGATTAATATTGAAATTATTATTGCAATAATAATGGGTTATCTGATTTATAAAAAGAAAATGGATATTTTGATTCCATCTTTGATCGCTTTGGCATTGCTATACTTTTTTGTTTGGGTGGGCACAAAAGCACCTGTGGACTTTACTGAAGTCATGCCAGTACAGGATGCGAAAAATCTTTGGATCATTTTATTATTTATTTATTCTGCGATCGCCAGCCTTTTACCCGTATGGACACTCCTTCAACCGAGGGATTATATCAATAGTCATCAGTTAATTGTTGGACTTGGATTATTATTTCTTGGCATATTTGTTGCACAACCCATTGTAGACGCGCCGGCTTTACGATCCTTTTCAGAACCAGGCGTTCCTTCTTTATTTCCACTCCTTTTTGTCACAGTAGCCTGTGGTGCCATCAGCGGATTTCATGGTTTGGTTGCTTCTGGTACTTCCTCCAAACAGTTAGAACATTTATCCGATGCCAGAATGGTGGGTTATGGTGGCATGATTGGCGAAGGCACCCTGGCGCTGGCTACAACCGTTGCAGCTGTAGCAGGAATATCTTTAGTTACACAATGCAATCTACCTTCTGTAGGGCAAGTTTCTGATTTGAATTGGGCAGTTTATTATGATTCATGGGCCCATGCTAGTGGAAACAAAGCTGCTGCTTTTGTTTTAGGTGGCGGTGCGTTAATTCAATCCTTAGGCATCCCGGAATCAATGGCAAATACACTAATGGCAGTTCTGGTTATTTCATTTGCAGCCACGACGCTGGACACAGCGACTAGAATTCAACGATTTATTCTAAAAGAATTTGGATTGGCACTGAAGATTAAACCGTTAACCAATCGATATGTTGCCACAGTAATTGCCATTGTGCCCGCCATCTTGTTGGCATTTTGGAACGTTTCAGATCCGGGATCTGGCGCAACACGTCAGGCAGGGTGGGTATTGTGGCCTATTTTTGGCGCGAGTAATCAAATGTTAGCTGCGCTGACATTAATGGTACTTTCGCTTTACTATTGGCAAAAGAAAAAACCGATTCTACCTTTATTAATTCCCATGGTTTTTATTATGGTGGTTACGTTTACTGTGTTGGTGTCTAATGCCATTAATTTTTATGGACATAATGGCATTTTATTTGGACTAACCATTTTATTAATAGGACTCATTATTTGGATGGTTTTTGAAGGAGTGAATAAGGTATTAGAAATTCGTAGAACACAGTAAATTTACTACGTCACAATCGCTATAAAATCACCATGTCATCGCAATTAGAATTATTTAATCAAATGAAAGAAAAATGGGAAAAAGATATACAATCTTCTTCCGAAAGAGATTATAGCTTTGATACCTTAAGTGGCGAGCCTGTAGATCCACTATATTATCCCGTAAATCCCCATGAAGATTACATTGAAAAATTAGGATTCCCGGGTCAATTCCCTTTTACTCGTGGTGTCCATGCGAATATGTATCGGGGAAAGTTATGGACAAAACGACAATTCTCCGGATTTGGGACACCGGAAGAAACCAACGCGCGATATCATTCCTTGTTAGGTAAAGGCCAAACCGGTCTATCTGTGGCCTACGATATGCCCACCCTCATGGGGTATGATCCGGATCATACTTGGGCTAAAGGGGAAGTGGGTAAATGCGGTGTCAATGTTGCCACCATCAAGGATATGGAGCAGCTTTTTGAAGGAATTAATCTGGGAGATATTTCTGTATCTCAAACGATCAATGGTCCTGCTGTCATTTTGCTGGCTTTTTATATCGCTGTTGCTGAAAACCAGGGTGTGGCTTTAGCCAATCTCCGCGGGACACTTCAAAATGATATTTTAAAAGAGTTTATCGCCCAAAAAGAATGGATATTTCCACCAGAACCCTCCATGAGAGTCATAACAGATATGATGGCATTTTGTACAGAATATATGCCAAAATTCAATACGATTTCTATTTCCGGATACCATATCCGGGAAGCAGGATCCACAGCTGCTCAGGAATTGGCTTTTACCCTGGCAAATGGGTTTACCTATGTGGAATATGCCATGGCGGCTGGGTTAGATGTGGATGCATTCGCCCCACGTTTGTCCTTCTTTTTTAATTCACATTTGGATTTCTTTGAAGAAATTGCAAAGTATCGCGCTGCCAGACGCATTTGGGCCAAACGAATGAAAAATACATACAATGCGAAAGATTCTCGATCATGGAAATTGCGTTTTCATACCCAAACTGCCGGATGCTCTTTAACAGCACAGCAACCGGAAAACAATATTGCAAGAACGGGATTCCAAGGGTTGGCGGCAGTAATGGGCGGTACACAATCTCTCCATACAAATTCAATGGATGAAACATTGGCTTTGCCCACAGAAAAATCTGCCGAGATAGCACTCCGAACCCAACAATTGATCGCTTTTGAAACGGGAGTAGCGAATGTGGCCGATCCCTTGGGAGGTTCCTGGTATGTAGAATCATTAACGGATCAGATGGAAACCCGAGCGGAAAAATATTTTGATGAAATTGAGAATTTAGGTGGAGTAATACCGGCGATTGAAAAAGGGTATTTTCAGATGGAAATTGCCCGAGCGGCTTCTGATTATCAACAAAAAATTGATGATAAACAACTTATACATGTAGGTGTGAATGCTTTTATAAAACAAGATGAAGAAATTGAAATTCCATTATTAGAAATTGGTGATGAAGCTGAAAACCGCCAGGTAAATGCATTGGCGCAGCTCCGAAATGAACGGGATGAAAATGCAGTACAATTGGCCCTGAGTCAAATTCAGGATGCCTGCATTAATGGGTATAATATTATGCCGCCTATTATAGCAGCAGCGAAATCGTTTGTAACAATGGGGGAGATTATTGTGGCAATGAAAGCAGAATTTGGAGAATGGCAGGAAGCTGCCGTATTTTAGGAGAGTATGATGAATAGTAATAAGAAATTTTTTCTTATGATCACTGGAATAATCGGTATGGTCATTTTTTGGATAAGCTGGGTATCAATGAATCCGGCAGATGAAAAAGCAATGACTACTTTTGTGTCTGTGGATGAACTCATCAATGATAATATTAACCGCCGAACGAAATTAGGCGGTTTAGTGAAAGATGGTTCGATTGCTATTTCTAAGACCAATTACCTTGATTGTACATTTGTCCTAAAAGAAGGGAATACGGAATTGGATGTGAAATACGGACGCACCCGTCCGGATCTATTTAAAGATGGTGTAGAAGTGATCGTCACTGGACAATATTTGAATGGTGTCTTTTATGCCGATGAATTACAGACCAAATGTGCTTCCCGTTACGAAGGTGATTTGCGTAATGAATCCAGTTATAATTTAAATGAAATAGACTCATGACGCCCATTGCCGGCGGTGTGGCGCTGAATCTGGCATTTGGGTTCAGCATCCTCACAGTGTTTACCCTATTCCTCCATACAAGAAATGGAGATCAGCGGCTTTTTTTAACCGGTCAACGATTAGCGTTGGGTATATCTTTTTTTGTTTTTCTGGCAACGTTCATTCTTGCATTTCAATTAATCCAGAGCAATTTTGATATAGATTATGTGGCCAGATATACAAGTCTGGAAACACCGTTCATATATAAAATATCTGCATTGTGGGCAGGGCAATCCGGTTCTCTTTTATTCTGGTTATTTATTTTATCTGTTTATACCACGATTGTTATTCTGCAAAATCAGCGAAAACATAATTCACTTATGCCCTGGGTAATCATTACACTGGTGATTGTGCAGATGTTTTTTCTTATACTGACCAATTATGTGACGAATCCGTTTAAACCAACCGATGCAGATTTTATCGTTACCAATGGGAATGGTCTGAATCCACTGTTGCAAAATGTGACCATGGCGATTCATCCGCCCACACTTTATTTGGGATTTGTTGGATTTTCTGTTCCATTTGGGTTTGCGATTTCAGCTTTGATTAATGGGGATACGAGTCCGCTATGGATACAGAGTATTCGCCGATGGGCTCTGGTCGCCTGGTTGTTTTTAAGTATGGGAATTATTCTGGGCGGATGGTGGGCCTACCGTGAATTAGGCTGGGGAGGATATTGGGCCTGGGATCCGGTGGAAAATGCCAGTTTTATGCCTTGGCTAACAGCAACTGCATTTATCCATTCCATTATTATTCAAGAGAAAAAGGACATGCTCCGCTTATGGAATATGTCTCTAATTATCATGACATTTACACTCTGTATTTTCGGTACTTTCCTCACGAGATCGGGTGTGATGAGTTCTGTCCATTCATTTACAGCTTCTTCCCTGGGACCTATCTTTTTGACATTTGTATTTTTAATTATAGTTGTTTCATTTGGCATGATGTATTTCAGAAGAAATGAATTGAAGTCTCCCAGAAAAATGGAATCATTTACTTCCAGAGAAAGCGGATTTTTGTTTAATAATATGGTTTTTGTTGTATTGTGTTTTTCCGTTTTTTGGGGAACCCTTTTCCCAGTGATTTCCGAAGCAGTCCGGGGGACTAAAATCACGGTTGGACCGCCTTTTTTCAATCAAATGAATATTCCAATTGGTTTGATTTTATTGGCATTAACCGGCATTGGCCCATTATTAGCATGGCGAAAAACAGGTAGGAAAAACCTGATCCGTAATTTTACTTTTCCCATCCTTACTGGATTAAGTACAGCAACCATTCTACTCTTCATAGGGTTTAGGGGTTATGTTGTTATTTCATTCAGTTTGGGTGCATTTGTAACGGCGACAATTGGAACAGAATTTGCCCGGGGTATCCATGCCCGGAGGAAAAAATTTGATGAATCCATTATTAAAGCGCTGATAAGGATGGTGAGCAAAAACCGTTCTCGATATGGAGGATATGTGGTTCATTTAGGCATTGTCTTTATGTTTGTAGGTTTCACTGGGCATGCCTTTGATGATGAAAAAGAATTCAGTTTAACGGTGGGAGAAACCGATCATGTGGCTGGATATACCTTCGAGTTGATTCAATTGTCAGAAGCGGAACGTGCGAATCATTATGCCTGGATTTCGGACCTCCGGGTGACTAATCAGGAAGGTACATTTGTCACAAATCTCCACCCAGAAAAGCGGATATATTTTCATAATAATCCTGATCCGAATCGTCGTCAACCCCATAGTGAATTGGATATATATACGACCATGAATCAGGATATTTATTCTATTTTTTCTGGTGTAGATAGTGAAAATGGTGTGGCCTTTATTAAAATTATGGTGAATCCCCTGGTCCGATGGGTATGGGTTGGGGGATTTATTCTGGTCTTTGGTACTATCGTGGCCTTATGGCCTAGGAAAGATTAATGATTGATTTTATCAGAGATTACGGCTTGATATTAATTTTGTTTATTCTACCGGTCATCTTTGCTCTTCAGCCCTTATTTTTACCACGGATCGAAAAAATGCATATTCAATTAGATGTGGCAGAATTAAAACGGAAAAAACTGTTGATTTATCGTCAAATTAAGGAGTTGGAAATGGAATATGACATTGGCAATATTAATGAAAATGATTTTATTTCCGGTCGTGCAACTTTAAAAAAGGAAGTTTCGGAAGTAATTGCCGCATTGAAATCATTATAATACGTCTATCGTGCTGTCTGTTTCAAATATATCAAAATCTTTTGACCATCGTACTGTTTTAAATAATATTACGTTTCATGTGGAAGTAGGTGAAACAGTTATAATAATGGGTAAAAATGGCGCAGGGAAATCAACGTTATTGCGAATTATAGCACGAATCATGGCTTGCGATAAGGGAGAAATATTATTTCAAAATAATGATTTATTGAATGGAAGTCCATTGGTTCGCCAAAAATTACTATATGTTGGTCATGCCTCCGCTATGTACACAATATTGTCGGCCATAGAAAATTTACAATTGGCATTGACGCTTCGGGGAACGCCCGTTGAAATTTCCAGGATTCAAGATCAGTTAAATTATTATGGCCTCACAAACCAATCAAATGATCCAATTTCTATTTATTCCCAGGGAATGCTTCAGCGGTTAAAATTAGCATATGCATCACTGGCCTCTTGGAATTTATTATTAATTGACGAACCATTCTCGGGACTGGATACTGAGGGCATAGCCTTAGTGAATAAATCTTTGCACCGTTGGAAGAAATTGGGGAAATCTATGATGATTGTTTTACATAACCAATCCCGCGCTGAAGAATTAGGTGATCGGATTCTTCGGATTAAGAAGGGGTTGATCGCATAATCACTATGTTTTTCACATTACTTAAAAAAGAATTGTTTGTTGAATTTCGATCTCGGGAAGTCACCCTTTCCATGCTAGTTTTCGGATTGTCTATTATTCTTACATTTGCATTATCATCTAACGTTTCCCCAACGATCATCGCCAATTATGCTCCCGGGATGTTTTGGATAATGGTACTGTTTGTCGCTGTGATAGGCGTGCATCGTACTTTTTCTTATGAAAAAGAATTTGATGCATTTTCCATGTTAATAAGTGCCCCGATTGACCGTGGGTTTATTTTTCTCACGAAATGGATGAGCGGATTTATCTTCCTGACGATAATGGAAGCATTAATCCTCATCCCATTTTTTAAATTTTTAATGATTGATTTTCCGTTACAGCCTTGGATAGCCATCGGCACAACCTTGTTGATTAATTGTGCAATAATGGCCATTGCCAGTTTGGTCTCTGGCATTGCGATGCGAGCCAGATTAAGTGAAGTATTATTACCAATATTATTATTCCCTTTGGTATCTCCTGTTATTATAGCCGCTACAAAAATATCCGGGAGTATTATGGTTGGGGACCCGTATTCCTTCTGGAAAATATGGTTGTTAATCATTCTTACAGTTATTGTAATTTTTGGGCTTGTGGGATACACCTTATTCGATTTTATCACTGAAGAATAATGAAACCTTTTTTTAATAATAAAAAAAACAGATCCGGGCTGGTTTTAATCGCAGCCATGATGCTATTTAATGTGTGGAATGTCATCATGAACACGCCCATGGTTCCAGAGCAACATTGGGCACAGAAAATATTTTATGTTCATGTACCATCGGCCTGGGTTGGATTTTTGTCTTATTTTGTTGTGATGGTGGCCGGTATTCTATTTTTTATGAAAAAGGATGACTATTGGGATCTTGTGGGTCTTGCAGCAGCAGAAATAGGAACTGTATTTATGTCTTTGGTGCTAATCACCGGTCCAATTTGGGCAAAACCCATTTGGGGTAAGCCATGGATATGGGAACCGAGGCTCACAACAACGCTCATCCTGTTTTTAATATATATTGGTTATTTCATGATGCGAACATTTGGAGGTCATATCGAACGGGTAAAGCGATATGCAGCCGCAGTGGGAATAATTGCATTTGTTGATGTACCAATTATATTTGTATCGGTAAAGTTTTGGACACCGGAAATTCAGTCACACCCACAAGTTGAAATGGCTCAGCAGCCATCGGGAATTTTGATCCCATTTTTATTATCATTGAGTATTTTTACACTTTTGTATGTTCTAATGCTCAAATATAGAATTCATGTGATACGTATCAATTCAAGGGTCCGTGCGGATGTATAATTTCTTTGGTTATTTCATGGCTGTTTATTTGATTGTATTTGGTACAATCCTTGGATGGTTCATCATCCAATTTCGTATAGAGAGCCGCTTGTTAAATAAAAATAAAAATTCGAATGAAGGAGTAAATTTAGATGGAACGTAAAATTGTCCATGTTGTGGGAACGGGAACCATTGGTGAACCGCTGATTGGTTTATTATGTGATTATCAAGAAAAACTGGGAATTGATGAAGTCACATTCAATAAAAATACACCCCTGCGTGGTGACCGATCAAAAGTGATTGATTTATTAAAACGCGGTGCCCGATTAGCTGTGAGCGAGGATCGGTTGGATGGCTTTAAAGAATTAGGTATGGATCCGGAGTTGGAAACAGAAGAAGCCATTAGCCGCGCTTCTGTTGTCATTGATTGTACTCCCTCTGGAGTTGGGCATAAAAATAAGGAGAAATATTATCATAAATTTTCTGACAAAGTGAAAGGTTTTTTGGCCCAGGGGAGTGAAGAAGGTTTTGGGGTGAAATACGCCCGCGGAATCAACGATTCTATCCTAAAAAATGGAGATCACCAATTTGTACAAATAGTGTCATGCAATACCCATAATATTTCGTGTATTACAAATTCACTGGTGTTAAACGAATTTGGACCGGAAAATCTTAAGGAAGGTCGCTTTGTATGTATTCGGAGAGCGAATGATACGAGTCAAGCGGGCAGTTTTATACCTGCACCCGTTGTGGGTAGTCATAGTGATGAACAATTCGGTTCTCACCATGCCAAAGATGCTTATGCACTTTTTACAACCTTAGGATATGATTTGAATATGTTTTCTTCTGCAATGAAAGTAAACAGCCAATATATGCATGTGCTCTGGTTTACATTACGGACAAAAGAGCCCATAACCCTGAATCAAGTGAAAGATCGTCTAATTGCAAATGATCTTGTGGCGATGACCACAAAGGATATGACCAGTACCGTTTATTCCTTTGGCCGGGATCATGGTCATTTTGGTCGAATTTTAAATCAAACTGTTGTGGTGGAACAAACGCTTCATGTACGGAATGAACATGAAATATATGGATTCTGTTTTACTCCTCAGGATGGAAATTCAATTTTAAGCAGTATATCTGCAGCGGAACGATTTTTGTATCCCCACTCTTTCGAAGATAAAATTCAGTGCCTTAACGAATTGTTTTTCGAGGAAATTTGAGCATTAATGTTGAAACGGTTGTTACGGGTCCGTTTCAGGAAAACAGTTATATTGTATGGTATTCTGATTCGACGGATGCAATTATAGTAGACCCTGGTGATGATAAACATTTGATTATTCAATCGATTGAAGACCATAACTTAACTCCCATGGCCATTGTTAATACCCATGCCCATTTAGATCATATTGGTGCTGTTCAACCTTTAAAGCATGAATATGATATTCCATTTTATCTTCATCCCAATGAACAATTCATTTTAAATACATATGAGGATGCATGCAGAATGTTTGGAATGACCCCTGGAGAAACACCCACCGTAGATGTTTGGTTTAATGATCTGGAAAATCTGAAAATCAATGCATTTAATATTCATTTAGTTCCAACCCCGGGGCATACACCGGGGGGAACCTGTCTTGAAATTGACAACCATCTTTTTGTTGGAGATACGTTGTTTCGGGGAAGTGTGGGAAGAACGGATTTACCCGGGGGAGATTGGGCCACATTAGAATCATCCTTGGTTCATTTATTCAATTCGGTTGCCCATGATAGAATTGTCCATCCCGGGCATGGGCCGGATACAACTTTACATTTTGAATTAAACGAAAACCCATTTTTAATTCCCTTAAAAGACAGGGTAAATTAAAGGTTATGAAAGTTATAGAATTTCTTGAAAAAGCAAACAATACACTTTTCAGTTTTGAAATAATTCCTCCCACCCGCGGCGGATCAATAGACCGTGTATTTAAATTGGTTGAAGCATTGATGCCATTCGATCCCCCATTTATCGATTTAACCAGTCGTTCTGCTGAAGTCTATTATGAAGATGCAGGCGAAGGGAAAATGATTCGGTTTATTCGTCGAAAACGGCCGGGAACCATCGGTATTAGTGCAGCCATCAAAAATAAATATAATGTGGAAACGGTCCCCCATATTCTTTGCCGCGGTTTTACTCGTGAAGAAACAGAAGATGCCTTGATTGAATTGAATTATCTTGGAATTAATAATGTATTGGCAGTCCGGGGAGATGAACTTCGTAAAGATGCACCAGACTCACCAGGAAAAACGCGCCATAGATATGCATCCAATTTGGTGAGTCAAATTAAAGATATGAATGATGGAAAATATGTTGAAGAATTAATTGATGCTGCTCCGACAAATTTTTGTATTGGTGTGGGTGCGTATCCAGAAAAACATTTTGAAGCACCGAATATGGCTACTGATATAAAATATTTGAAAGCCAAAGTGGATGCAGGTTCAGACTATATCGTCACGCAAATGTTTTATAATAATTCTGCTTTTTTTAAATTTGTTGACGATTGTCGGTCAGCCGGGATTGATGTGCCTATTATTCCTGGGATTAAAATTTTATCAACCGAAAAACATTTGAGTGTCATCCCCAAAAACTTTTTTGTTGATATTCCGGAGGCTTTGTCCGAAAAAGTTATCGGTCAGTCAAAAGAAGATATTGTAAATATCGGTGTTGAATGGGCTTTGGAGCAGGTACAGGAATTGGTAGATGCCAAGGTCCCCTGTGTGCATTTTTATATTATGTCCTCCGCCAAATCAGCGGCGAAGGTAGTCTCTCAGTTTAAATAGGATATAATTTGATCATGGATCAATTGTTATTGACTGGTTTTTATCAGAATTTGGCTCCGTACCTTCCCGAAAGGAAACACACACGTTTACTAGTGGCGGTTTCCGGTGGGTTGGATTCGGTATGCCTTCTTCACCTTTCAACACAATTAAGAGAAAATACTCAGATTGAAGTGTGTGCTATCCATGTGAATCATGGTATTCGAAATGCATCAATTGCAGAAGAAAAATTTGTTCGGGATTTATGTTCCACGCTAAATGTGGAATTAACAGTAATTCAAGCAGAGCAAAAATATCAAAAAGGCGATAGTATGGAAATGTGGGCACGGCGAATTCGGCAGGAAGCGTTTAATTCTGCACGGGAAAAAATGAATTGTGACTATATTTTAACCGCCCACCATGCAAACGATAATGTGGAAACCATCCTGATGCATCTGGATGATGGCTGCGGGATTGAAGGCCTACGCGGCATTCCACAAAAGAATGGACTAATTATTCGTCCACTTTTAAAATTTATCCGAAGTGATATTGAGGGGTATGTTCATTTTCATAGTTTGAAATATATAGAGGATGAATCCAATAAGGACGTGTCAATCAGACGAAATTATGTTCGTCATAAAATCGTAAAGCCGTGGGAAGCTCAGGCGAGTCAAATTGTAAGTCGATTCAATAATTTGTCTCAAAAAGCAACGGAATCCGTGGCTCGGATGAATGGTTTGGTTGCCAAACTTTCTGAAAAGGTTGAGGATGGGGATCACCAAAAATTGATTCCTGATAAATTGATTAAAAATTTGTCGGCGAATCAACTCATTCGACTTGTGAAACATATGATAAGTGAAACCGATATTTCTTGGCGGCGGCACCAATGGGAGGAATTGACTTTGTGGTTTAATGCACCCAAAACTGGTTCAACCTTCAAGTTAAATAATCAATGGGCCATTTTACGAGACCGACACTGTTTTATCCTGAACCATGAAATTCAGAAAAAAATTGAATTGCCCATAAAAAGTATGGGTCGATTTGGCTTTGATGGTTTCAGTATTTCTCTCAATAAGATTGATACACCATCCATGGATTTAAATCCATTTCATGAAGTGATTGACGGAAGCATCCTGGAAGGAAAAAACCTGTCGATTCGATCCTGGCGAAATGGAGATGTATTCCAGCCATTGGGGATGGCGGGGCATAAAAAAGTGAGCGATTTTTTAGTGGATGAAAAAGTAGATCGATTTGCCAAGGGAAAACAACTTGTTTTAACGGCAAATGAAGAAATTATATGGGTATGCGGTCGACGGTTGAGTGACAAGGCAAAAGTTACCCATTCTACTCAAGAAATTTTGGAACTTTCAATGGAAACAAAGGTTGGGACATCGTGGAGGTAAATAAAGAAAAATTAACTGAATTAATTTCCAAAAGCCAAATACAAGATAAGGTCAAGGAAATTGCGGCAGATATATCCCAAAAATATGCCGGGGAAGCACCCATTCTCATTGGTATTTTAAATGGAAGCTTCATTTTTTGTGCTGACCTCATGAGGGAAATGGACATAAACTGCGAAATCGATTTTATAAAGGTATCCAGTTATACAGGAACTGCATCTGTCGGTACGGTCAAATTGCGAAAAGATATTTCTGCAGATATCACCAATCGTCATGTAGTCATTGTGGAAGATATAATTGATTCTGGTTTAACGATTAAATTTATCAAGGATCGTATGTTGGAGGCAGGACCCAAATCAGTGGCTATAGTCACCTTATTGATAAAGCCAGATATAGCAAAACTTGATTTTAAGATTGATTGGGTTGGGTTTGAAATTCCACCTGAATTTGTTGTAGGATACGGCCTGGATTATGACCAATTATACAGAAACTTGAAGGCAATTTATCGCCTCGAAGCATTAGAGAGTGAGTAACGTGAATTCTAAAAAGCAAAATAGATCGAAGAATAACAAACCGCAAGGGCGGAATAAATCGTCCCAGAAGCCGAAAAAGGATGGGAAAAACATTGAACAGTTTCAATGGAAACGAGCAGGAAAAACCAGTTTTGTCTGGGTTTTAATTATTATATCGGCTGTCTTTTTATCCAACTTATTTAACAGTAAAGGTGCGGATGAATTGGAGATTCAATATTCAGAATATAGAAGTTTCCTCACCGGGGGATTGATTGCGGAAGCCCGGGTTGTAGATGAAATTTTCCATGGTGAATTATCCGAACAGCAGATGATTATCAATCCAGCAGGCATCTCCAAGGAAATCGTTCGATTTCGGTTAAAACTCCCCTTTATTGATCGGGAGGTTATGAATGAGTGGGATAAGTATAATGTGGATTATACTTTCAGACAGAAATCGGTTGATTGGACCGGATACTTTTTGAATTTCCTCCCATGGATTGCTATCCTGGCGTTTTGGATTTTCCTCATGCGGAGAATGCAGGGCGGCGCCGGAGGAATGAAATCCATATTTAATTTTGGAAAAAGCCGTGCAAAAGTTTGGACTTCGGATAAACCAAAAGTTACTTTTGATCATGTGGCTGGGTGTGTGGAGGCGAAGGAAGAATTGATGGAAATTGTGGATTTTCTTAAAAGACCCAAACGATATCAAAAACTGGGAGCAAAAATTCCTAGAGGCGTACTGTTAGTGGGCCCTCCCGGTACCGGTAAGACATTGTTGGCCCGGGCGGTTGCGGGAGAGGCAAATGTGGCTTTCTTCAACCTTAGCGGCGCTGATTTTGTTGAAATGTTTGTGGGGGTTGGTGCCTCTCGAGTGAGAGACTTATTTGAGCAGGGGAAACAAAATCAGCCCTGTATTATTTTTATTGATGAATTGGATGCTGTGGGCCGTCAGCGCGGGGCGGGTTTAGGCGGTGGGCACGACGAGCGTGAGCAAACACTCAATGCATTATTGGTGGAGATGGACGGTTTTGAACCCAATGAAGATATTATTCTCATGGCCGCCACAAACCGGCCGGATGTGCTGGATTCAGCCCTCCTTCGTCCGGGACGATTTGACCGACAGATTATTGTGGATGTTCCTGATTTAAGAGGACGATTAGGTATTCTGAAAGTTCATACGAAAAATATTGTAATGAATAAGCGCAAAGTGAAATTGGACGCTATTGCAAAAGGAACACCGGGCATGGTGGGGGCGGATCTTGAAAACCTCGTGAATGAAGCAGCCCTATTGGCGGCAAGGAAGAAAAAACAATCTGTGGATATGTCCGATTTTGAGGAAGCGAAAGATAAGGTCATGATGGGTGTTCAACGGAAAAGTATTGTTTTGTCTGAAGAAGAGAAGAAAACTACAGCCTATCATGAGGCAGGCCATACGCTGGTGGCAGTAAAAACCGAAGGGGCAGACCCGGTCCATAAGGTAACCATTATTCCCCGAGGACGGGCTTTGGGTGTTACCATGCAGCTTCCCATTGACGAAAAACATGGATATACGCGAGAATATATTGAAGGGCGATTGGCTATATTAATGGGAGGTCGTGCCGCAGAAGAACTCATCTTTAATGAACTTACAACCGGTGCAGGGAATGATATTGAGCAGGCAACCAAAATTGCTCGAAAAATGGTCTGTGAGTGGGGTATGAGCGATGTGTTGGGCCCCATGACTTTTGGTAAGAAAAATGAAGAAATATTTTTGGGTAGAGAAATTCAAAGTCACCGGGATTATTCGGAAGCGACGGCGCGGATGATTGATGAAGAAGTAGTACGGATAGTGCGTAAAGCACAAGGTAAAGCACAACGCGTCCTAAAAGACAATATTGAACAACTCCATAACTTGTCTAAAGCATTGCTGGAACACGAAACGATTGATGGTGATGAGGTGCAGGCGGTGATGGATGGGAAACAGATTAAACGGTCAAAAAATGGATCGACGGGAAAACCGAAGAAAAGACGGCAACGACGGAAACCGAATCAGCAAAAAAAACAGAAATCTGAAACGGAATAAAAATTACGGATAGAAAGTTAGCTAAACCTTCAAGGATTAGTTTACTTGGGTGCTCGCGGTTTAGAAACTTTACTGAACACTTGAAAGCCTTGTCCCGATAAATCGGGATGAGGCTTTTTTAATAGCCATTATTCCATTCTTCATAAACGGTTAACGGCTCTTTGATTTCTTCATCTACGATTTCAAATTGTTTTTCTAAATCACTTTTGTGTATTAGACTGACGAATGATCCTGTTACAAGTAATAGAATTGATGCATAAAAGTACCAATCCAAACCTGAGTTGTATGCTAAACCACAAATCTCAGAGTGGACATAGTGTTTTCACAGGATTAATTATCTAAAGTTTACTCATTTTATGAAATATAACAAATAAGGTCTATTTTATATTTAATATATAGGGTGAATACCGTATAAAATTAAAAATTCCATTCAAATTCTTCCCTAATTTCTCGTCAAATTTTTGCACAAATATTTGATGAATAACACCCAATTTAAATCCTGGCTCAAAGCACCGTCCCAAACTTTGATAATGGGTATCCTCAATGTAACGCCAGACTCCTTTAGCGATGGGGGGAAGTTTGATACACCGGAACAGGCGGCAGCGTATGCAATAAAAATGGTTGAAGACGGGGCCCATATAATTGATATTGGCGGTGAATCTACCCGCCCTGGCGCTATACCTGTATCATTAGATGAAGAATTGAACCGAACGGCTCCCGTGATTGAAGTCATTCGAAATCAATCAGATTGTATCATTTCTATAGATACCTATAAATCAGAAGTGGCAGCTGGGGCATTGGATGCGGGTGCCAATATGGTGAATGATATTTCCGGATTCACTTTTGATGAGGGCATGGCTCCATTGGTTGCAGAAAAAGAAGTGCCTGTGGTAATCATGCATATCAAAGGAACGCCGATGGATATGCAAAAAGAGCCCAATTATGATCATCTGATCCGCGAAATTAAAGAATATTTTACAGTACAAATTGCAAGTGCAAAAGAAGCTGGTATTCATGATTTTAATATCATTCTAGACCCTGGAATAGGGTTTGGAAAACGATTGGAAGATAATTTTGAATTGATCCGTGAATTGAAGCAAATTTGCG
>JAPYOT010000001.1:0-80000 GCA_029938045.1 Fidelibacterota bacterium
TTAAGTCTAAACTGGCGGACTGAAGTGTGGCCCGAATACGGTTTCGATTACTATGACTCATCTCTTGAACCGGGGTGTTCGTTACCGATATAAAAGTCATGGGAGCCATAATGACCTCAAATGGTGCTATCATTCTATACTTTCCGCCAATGCTCATGCCCGATTCCAGCGTACCGCGGCCATCAATCCTGGCGCGTGAATTCACCTTAAAAACGGAAGGATTCGAAGACATGAGTTCCACAATGGTGGTTTCATTAGCACTCGGGGCAACGGTTACACTATCGTAATAAGAAACCGATGCAGGCGCTTTATACTTTAATGTTGTGGTCCCATCTCTCGATAAACGAATAATTGTTTTCATTGTATCACCGGCATTGGTTGGGCTGGCTAAAGTGGACAATGCCTTTACCAACATAGTATCTCCCGCCTGATTTACCGAAAGCATATCAAAGTCCAAAACGACAGGGAGACGAATCGTATTTAACATTTCAATTTCTAATTTGGTGTCAGAAAACGCCATACCAGAAAATCCCAAAGGCATTCCGGCAATACCAATTTCTGTCGGTGGAAATTCCTGAATTATATTGGCTTCTAATGATTCAAAGTGAAGTTTTTTCATGGAAACCTTCAGTGAAACGGACCCAATGTCTGAACCATCCAAGGGAATTTTAGCCGATTGAGCTGGAATCGAGGCAGATAGATCCAAATTCAATTTAGTTAATGCCGAATCTTTTCCGGCGGGATTCGTAAATGTATATCCATCTAAATCATAGGTTTTGTTTATAGTGACACCCTTTTTTAACACCGTATCCAGTTTTGTGGAATCCTTCCCTGCTGGCGGAATAAAATTTTCAAAATTCATCATAAAATCAACATTCAATGGATAGGTACTAGCCACGTCTGTCAGGTTGATTTCATTCACCTCAAAACCACTATTTGTTTTTAATAGGCCTGAAAATATTTCAATTTCTGTTGGGAATTCAATGCTGGGTAAGGTGATGGGTAAATCCGATTTTGTGATTTGGACAATAGCTGAATCCAAGCCTGCAATTCGAAGTTGAATCGCCACATTCACCTGAACGCTGTCTCCTGCGTTGATGGTGACTGTTGCATCGGAAGTACTGGCAATTCCAAAACCAATATCCATCCGAATGGCACCGCCCAGGCTATCCTGGCTCAACGATGTAATTTCCGGACCGAAGCTATTATCTTTAGTCACAGATGATTGGGTATGATTCGCCAAAGTTTTGGCCGGTGTCGTTATGTCGGTAATGAGAGAAACGGTTGGGCTGGTCACATTGGTGGGCAACCCTTTATTGCTGACGGTTGTATTAAAATCACTGACGCTGCTCCCTGCATCAGTCTGGATAACCATCCCATCTACCGATTTTACAAAACTGGGTAACTGGCTCGCTGGAATGGTTGGGAGATTCAGGGTAATTTGAATCGTCTGGTTCACAGCAGACGCAATAGTATTCCATACGACACTGGTTACAGTCTGGTTGGTGGATGGCGGCACCGTAAATACGACACCGGAGCTATTGGTTAATTGGCCTCCCGGTGCAATAGGAATCGCCAGGTTAATTGTGGTATCCAAAGAAAAGGATAATGTAGGCGCAGACACAGGATTCTGCGAATAAACGATATTTTGATTGAGTTCGATTTCCAGGATATCAGTCCCAATGGATGTATCGGGTAATTCCCCCTCAAACATCAATTGCATACCTATTGAATCCGGAGTAGAAAATATTTGTTTATTATCTACCATCCCTTCCAATGAATACTTTTGTTGGACCAATGGAAAGGTTAATTCAAAGAACCAAGTTGGCATTTCAAAAGCCAATGGATTTTGAAAATCACAACTCAACGTAAAGAAAGAAAGGGCTCCAATAAGATATTTGGATACCCGTTTTTTAAAAGATTGTTTAGAATTCCTCGGATTATTCATTCTAAGTGGTTCATCTGCCAGATGATTCGACCTTTAAATTGACCTTAAATGAACCCCTTTTTCTACAAAAAAAAAAGAGCGCCGAAATTTCGGTGCTCTTTTCTCATTTTTTATACCAGACCTCTTAGAAGACTTTGTAAAAGTCTCCTCTTATTAATATCGATACTGTTCCGGTTTAAATGGGCCTTTTACACCCACACCGATATATTCAGCTTGATCTTCTCTTAATTCCGTCAATTCTACACCGAGTTTATCCAAATGGAGTGCCGCTACTTTTTCATCTAAATGTTTGGGCAACACATAAACATCATTAGAATATTGATCATTATTCGTCCATAATTCAATTTGCGCCAATGTCTGGTTCGAGAATGAATTACTCATGACAAATGATGGATGTCCCGTGGCACATCCTAGATTAACCAATCGCCCTTCAGCCAAAATGATCAAATCTTTTCCGTCAATAGTGTACATATCCACTTGGGGTTTGATGGTATTTTTTGTAGAACCGTGGTTTTCATTCAGCCATGCTATGTCAATTTCATTATCAAAATGACCAATATTACAGACAATTGTTTTATCCTTCATGGCTTCAAAATGATGCCCTTGCACAATATCTTTATTACCTGTGGCTGTAACGATGATGTCTGCTTCCGGAATGGCGGTTTCCATTCGCTTCACGGGGAATCCATCCATGGCGGCCTGCAATGCACAAATGGGGTCAATTTCAGTCACAATCACACGGGCACCTGCACCGCGAAGAGAGGCTGCGGACCCTTTCCCAACGTCACCATACCCAGCAACGATAGCCACCTTCCCTGCCAGCATCACATCTGTTGAACGTCTGATGGCATCGACTAATGATTCTTTACAACCATATTTATTGTCAAATTTTGATTTAGTTACGGAATCATTCACGTTTATCGCTGGCATGGTTAATGTGCCGTTTTTGACCCGGTCATATAAACGATGGACGCCCGTGGTTGTCTCTTCTGATAAACCCTTGATTCCACCAACTAATTCTGGAAATTCATCCAAAACCATATTGGTCAAATCGCCACCATCATCCAGAATTAAATTCAATGGTTTCCCATCTTCAAAAGCGAATAATGTTTGCTCAATACACCAATTAAATTCTTCTTCATTCATTCCCTTCCACGCATAAACAGGTACGCCTGTGTCTGCAATCGCTGCAGCAGCATGATCTTGGGTCGAAAATATATTACAGGATGACCACGTCACTTCTGCACCTAATTCTTTCAAAGTTTCAATGAGCACTGCTGTTTGCACGGTCATATGCAAACAACCGGCAATCCGGGCATCTTTCAACGGTTTAGAAGTTCCGTATTCTTTTCGGATAGCCATGAGGCCGGGCATTTCAGCTTCGGCTAATGTGATTTCTTTTCTTCCCCATTCGGCAAGGGAAATATCTTTAACCTTGTAAGGTAATTTATCTGTTTGAGTCATTTCTGCTAAAGCCATAATTATTTCCTTTTTTCTACTGCTGTTTTCAATACATCAACCATATCGGTTTTTTCCCATGTAAATAAATCATCTTCCCGTCCAAAATGTCCATTGGCTGCGGTTGCACGATATCGCGGATGTTTTAATTTTAAGTGACGAATAATTCCACCGGGTTTAAGGGGAAACACCGATTGAGCAATGTCCGTCAATGCTTCGTCTGATATGGATCCCGTTCCAAATGATTTCACATAAAATGAAGTAGGATCAGCCACGCCGATACTATAAGAAAATTGCACTTCACATTTATCTGCCAACCCTGCTGCCACAATATTTTTTGCAATATAACGTGCCATATAAGCGGCAGATCGATCCACTTTAGAAGGATCTTTCCCCGAAAAAGCACCACCACCATGTGGGGCATAACCACCATAAGTATCTACAATAATTTTTCGTCCGGTTAACCCTGTATCTGCTTCTGGGCCGCCAAAAACAAAGCGACCAGTTCCATTCACAATAAATGAATCGTCATAGGGCAACCCACATTTATTTATTACCGGTTTGATCACTTTTTCAATCATTTCAGATTCAACAAAATCATGTTCAGCCTTTTCTGTACCGAATTGATCTAACATATCGTCATGTTGTGTGGCGACGACGACATTCGTAATCGATACGGGTTTTCCATCTTCATAGGCCACGGAAACTTGAGATTTACTATCCGGTCTCAGCCATGGGATTGTACCATCTTTACGTAATGCAGACATCCGTTCTACCAAACGATGGGATAGATGAATGGGTAGGGGCATCAATTCTTTTGTTTCATTACATGCAAAGCCAAACATGAGTCCTTGGTCTCCGGCACCCTGTTCATGGTGAAGTCCATCACCTTCATTCACACCCTGGGCAATTTCTGGGCTCTGTTTATCCAACATGGACAGCACCTTTACCGTTTCATTATCCATGCCATAAGCTTTATCCGTATAACCAATTTCACCTAATGTATCTTTCACCACACGTTCAACATCAACAAATCCCTTTGATGTTACTTCGCCAGAGACCACAACAGTCCCTGTTGTAGCTAATGTTTCACAGGCCACGCGAGATTCGGGGTCCTGGGCTATAAGATTATCTAAAATTGCATCAGAAATAGCATCACAGACTTTATCGGGATGCCCTTCTGATACTGATTCAGACGTAAAAATATATTTGCTCATTTATGTTCCTAATTAATATTGATTTTGTAAGCGCGGAAATTACACGCTTTGGTAAATAGACTCCAAACGATTGGAAAGATAAACTAACGAAGTCTTATCGGTGTTTTTTCCATTGATCTACGATTTTAATAATCTGACTTGAAATTTTATCAATACACCCATCGATTGATTTAAATCCGTTTGGCGAGGATGATTTTGCATATAAATCATGCTGAGGTATATGAAGGTTGATTTCAGTCATAAACATACTGTTTTCATGAAGCATTACAATCTCACATTGGTTGATGCGATCAAAATGTTTTTCAAATCGAACAACCCCATCTTCTGCATAATCTCTTAAATCATCCGGTACTCGAAAATGGCGTGCGGTAAAATTAATATTCATTCTTTATCCTTTTTTGTCATTATCTATTTTTGGACCTGCACTCAGAATTTCAGCATCACCTAAATCATACTGTTCAAAATTTTTCTGGAATTTTTTTACTAACTTCTTTGCAATATTGTTGTATTCATTTTGATCTTTCCACGCTTTTGCCGGGACAAGTATATCTGGATCAATATCGCCTAAACGCTGGGGAACCATAATGCCAAAATATGGGTCGGCTTCGAAAGCGGAAGAATCGATACTTCCGTCTAAGGTTGCATGTATTATCTGTCTCGTAACCGGTAAAGAAATACGCTTTGCGCCAGATTGAGCACTGGCACCCACCCAGCCCGTATTCACCAAATAGGCCGGCACTTGATGCTGATTCATTTTTTGCTTGAGTAATTCCGCATATTTCAAAGGATGAAGTGTCAAAAATGGCCCACCAAAACAGGGCGAAAATGTGGCCACAGGTTCGGTAATGCCTCGTTCTGTTCCAGCTACTTTTGCTGTATAACCACTGATAAAATGATACATGGCTTGTTCCGGTGTTAATTTTGAAACAGGAGGAAGAATACCATAGGCATCACAGGTGAGAAAAATAATCGTTTCCGGATGACCGGACATGGACGGTTTACCCTGGCCATAAACAGAATTATCAATATAATTCAAGGGATATGAAACACGGGTATTTTGTGTTTTTGAAGCATCCGTAAAATCTATTTCTTTTGTTTCTTCATCAAATACTACATTTTCCAGCAAAGCACCATGGCGAATGGCATTATAAATATCCGGCTCATGTTCCGGATTCAGATCAATCACTTTTGCATAACATCCACCTTCAAAATTGAATATACCATCATCAGACCAGCCATGTTCATCGTCCCCGATCAAGGGTCTTTCCGGATCCGTGCTCAGTGTTGTCTTTCCCGTACCCGATAAACCAAAAAATATGGCGGGATTTTCAGCATTTTTATCCACGTTAGCCGAACAGTGCATGGCCAATACACCTTGAAGCGGCAGCATATAATTCAGGACAGAAAAAATACCTTTTTTCATTTCGCCGCCATATTCCGTTCCCCCAATGATGGCAATCTGTTTGGCCATATGAAAAATAATGAATGTTTTGGAATGCATCCCATATGCTTCAAATTTTTGATTATAAACATCCGATGCGTTAATGATGGTAAAATCAGGATTGAATCCATCCAACTCCCCTTCGTCCGGACGAATAAACATATTATGGGCAAAATGGGCCTGCCATGCTTTCTTGGCAATAATTCTTACATTGAGTCTGTAGGTTGGATCTGCACCGGCAAAACCGTCAAAAACATAGGTATTGGAATCATCTGAATGATTGTAATAATCCACAACCTGTTCATATAAATCATCAAATATTGATTCATCTATTTTGGCATTAACGGGCCCCCACCACAAATTTTTATTGGAGGATTCTTCATCAACGAAATACTTATCTTTTGGGGAACGTCCCGTATATCGTCCTGTATCCACCATAACGGCCCCATTTAAACCCAGGGTACCTTCTTGATGGTCAATAATATTTTCTATAATGTCTTCTACCGGCAAGTTTCTAAGCACTTGACCTAGGTCCGTAAAACCCATCTTATCTAAAGCTAAATCTTTTCCTGTGGTTGTCATCCTGTATTCCTTAATCAGTCACCATGGGGATGGGCCTGTTTATAAATTTTCTTCATTTTTTCAGGTTTAATGTGCGTATATACCTGGGTTGAGGATAAACTATTATGTCCTAATAAATCTTTCACGGCACGGATGTCTGCACCGCGATCCATCAAATGCGTTGCAAAGGAATGGCGCAAAATATGAGGCCCTAACCTTTCACCTTCTGCCACCAGTTTAATATAATTGCGAATTCTTCTTTGAACGGTACTTTTGGGAACACGCTTCTCTTTTGCATTTGTAAATAATGGTGTGTGGTTTGGAGCGGAATTGAACGATAATGCACGATTTTTCAAGTAATTCTCTACCCAAAATTTCGCTCTGTTTCCAAAGGGAATCAACCGTTCTTTATCCCCTTTCCCATGGACTTTCGCCAACTGGTTTTGCGGATCAATTGAATCAATATCCAATGCAATTAATTCACTGAGTCGAATTCCAGTGCTGTAAAATAATTCTAATATAGCCCGATCCCGCATTCCCTTAGATGTGGAAACATCCGGACTTTCCATTAATGTATCAATGACTTTTTCATCAATAAAATTGGGGAGTGTTTGAGAAATCTTAGGTGATTTCACATGAATAGCCGGATTGTCACTGATTTGTTCTGATCGCATTAAATATTTAAATAAAGATTTAATGGAGGCCAAACGACGCGCCACCGTTTTACTGGAGAATCCCTCATCGAACTCAGTCCCTAAATAATTCCGGATTGTATGGATATTGACCGACTTAAAATTCGATATATTTTCTTCCTGGGTAAGGAACGAAATAAATCGATTTAAATCCGTTTGATAGGCTTTAATGGTATGGTTTGAGAATCCTCTCTCTTTTTCAAGATAAGACAAAAATTCCAACATTACTTTTTTCAGACTATCCATTGATGAGAGATAAATCCTCAATGATTTTTCCTAAATCTTCTGGAATGGGAGCCACTATTTCAATTTCTTTTTTTGTGGATGGATGCTGAAAAGAAATTCGCCTCGCATGGAGTGCATGACGACCGATTCCTTTAAGTAATTGTTTTAATAGTTTTGTTATTTCTGGGATAAATCCTTTGGTTTTATTCAACCCACCGCCATATTTATCATCGCCAAATATTGGATGATTTATGCTGGCGGAATGTACACGGATTTGATGGGTTCGACCCGTTTTTGGTGAAAAAGTAATCTGGCTTAAAACCTGGCCTTGAATATCCACCCGGAATCGAGTGAGTGCATTCCGTCCTGTTTTGTTAATCTCATAAGTGGTTGGATCGGTTCGTTTTCGTTTTAAAGAACCATCAATGATGCCTTCTGGTTCTTTCCAGTATCCCCACGTGATACCCATATATTCTTTTTGGATGGTCCGATGCTCGAACTGAGCTGCCAAGTTACCGTGTGCTTGATTATTTTTCGCCACTAAAATGACGCCAGACGTATCTTGATCCAACCGATGGACAATCCCTGGCCGAAGGCTGCCATTCACATCGGACAATTGGTTAAAATGATAGGCGAGCCCATTGACCAATGTACCGGTTTTTTGCCCCACACCGGGATGAACAATTAATCCAGCTGGTTTGTTGATAGCAATAAGTATTTCATCTTCAAAAAGAATATCCAATGGTAATTTTTCCGGCTCAATTCGGTTCACTTCCGGTTCCATTTTTGGAAGGGTATATTCAATGGTTTCGGATCCATCCAGTTTTAATCCAACTTTGGATGGTTCCCCATTTACCAATACCAGACCCTCCTTTACCATTTTTTGGATTTGGGTCCGACTTAAATCAGACAAGTGGGAAGAGAGAAATTTATCCAGGCGGATATTTTCTCCACCTTTAGCCAAAAGGATCATTGGGCTCAACCCGCTTGTACTAATCTCTTTCGTTCCAAAATAAGTGAATCATATAGAACAAACCCCATCCCCACTGTTACGCAGGAATCGGCAATGTTAAAGACATACCAATGATAATCTCCAACCATAAAATCAAGAAAATCCACAACCTCCCCCAAAAAAACACGGTCAATCAAATTGCCAATGGCACCGGCCAGGATTAATGCAATCCCAGTTCGAATAATTATACCATGATCTTGGATGGTCCATAAATACCAAAATAGGAAACCGGTAAAAAGAATGGATACACCTGAAAAAACATAAATACCAAAGGGGAAATTTAACCCAAATGCCATGCCGTCATTCGTCACGTAAGTGATATGAAAAAAATCCGTAATAACCGGAATGGATTCATACAAAGACATGGTGATTCGAACCATGCCCTTTGTAATTTGGTCTGCGAACACCAAGATGGCACTCACAAACAATATTCTCATTATAAGCCGAGCTTTTCTGTTTCTTTGCAGCCAACACATTTTGTGGCATTTGGTACCTCGAGCATCCGTTCTTCTACAATAAGTTCTTCACAAATGTTACAAACACCAAACGTACCATCTTTGATCCGTTCTAATGCGATTTCGAGTTTGCCGAAATAATCACTGCCGCGATTCATAAGCATAAAGTTTTTTTCCTGCTCATGGGAATCCGTTCCTGCATCCGCCATATGGTTACTATAAATGGAGTCTGGTGTAAGACCACCCTGCTTATTAGTAGCCGAACCCACGCCTTCTTTAATTGTTTCCACTTCATTATGAACATAACCCATTTTTTCTTCAATGAGTTTTTGGAACTTTTTCAATTTTGTTTTAGAATATTTTTTTGCCACTTCACGTTTCCTTTCAAGACTTTACACGTTTTAAACCGAATTTAATTTTTTGATCACCAATTTGAAATGAGTCACTAAACTCCCCAGATTGATCTTCTTCAATAAGTTCAACAGCTAATACTTCATTTTTAAAAAATCCTTCGAATGACCGTATGGCTTCACCAACAGGCCCATCGAGCAATCCGTAAATTATGATACGATCTTCGACGGCGAAATTAGCATTTTTTCGCATGGTTTGCACCTGTCTAATTACATCCCTTACGATGCCTTCCTGAACCAATTCTTCCGTCAATTTTATGGTGAGACCAACCGTCACATTATCGTCACCGGAAGAAGTAAATCCCTCGGCAGATTCCGCTTCAATCAGTAGATCGTCCCGCCCAATTGAAATAGATTCGCCATTGAGATTCATCTTATAACTTTTATTAGACCGAATCTCTGCCAATACCTCAGCCCCATCTGCATCATTCAAATGATTTCGGATAGCCGGTAATTCTTTCCCAAACTTTTGACCCAACAATGGCAGGTTCGGTTTTACCTTATACCGAATCAACTCAGATTCAACTTCAGCCCGGGTTATCGTTTTTATATTCAACTCATCCAATACCACACTTTGTTGATCAAAAATAAAATCCGCTATAGCATCATTTTTTACCATGAAAGTAAGTTTCGCCAATGGTTGACGAATCTTTAAATTGCCCTTATTTCTTGCAGACCGACCCAACTCAACTACTCGGCGAAGGGCATCAACATTATCCATGAGAGCAGTATCTATTTTGCTTTCATCAGCGACAGGATAATCACATAAATGAACACTTTCCGGTGCAGCACTATCCAGATTCCTCACCAAATTCTGAAAAATGTTTTCTGTAACGAATGGCAATACGGGTGCCAAAATTTTAATCACATTAGTCAATACTTCATATAACACCACATATGCAGCCTGTTTGTCACCATCATCCTCACTTTTCCAGAATCGGCGGCGGCTGCGGCGGATATACCAATTAGAAAGTTCATCCAAAAAAAGATCAAACTTTTTCATGAGTAAATCAGATCGAAATTGATCCATTGCTTCTCGTGAATCTATGATGAACAAATGTAATTTCGATAATATCCAATGATCCATAATGTTCAGATCTGCATCCTCAATACTGCCCTTACTCGGGTCAAACCCATCCACGGCAGCGTAGGTGGCAAAAAAGGAATAAGAATTCCAAAACTGAATCAGTTTTTTGCGAACATCATCCCCATGGTGATATCCAAATAATAAATTATGTTCGGGGTTTTGAGATGCATACATCCACCGCATCACATCCACGCCCATTTCTTCTGCTGCATCATCAAACCAGATCGCATTCCCCCAGGATTTATGCATATCTCTGCCATCTTCTGCTTTTACCAAGGCATGACCCAGCAACGTTTTGAATGGTGCTTTTTCTTCCAGCAATGCAGACATAGCCAGCAGTGAATAAAACCAATTTCTAAATTGCCCTGGAAAAGATTCTGTAACAAAATCACCGGGGAACCATTCATTCCAATATTCTTTATTGTCGTTATAGCCCAGCGTTGAAAAGGGAACAATCCCCGCATCCAACCACGGGTTACCCACATCTAAAACACGGGTGCCGATTAGTCCTGTTTCCGGATGTTTAATTTTCACTTTGTCGATCCACGGTCGATGGGGACTATTCCCTTCAAACTCGTCCCACCCTTCAACAGCCAATGATTTTAACTCTTCTTTGGATCCCACCACATAATAAGAATCATCTTCGAAGGTCCAAATGGGTAGCGCCAACCCCCAGAACCGTTTTTTGGAGATCATCCAATCGCCCATGTTATCGAGCCATTCGTGCTCTCGTTCACCGCCCCATTCGGGAATCCAATTAATGTCATCCACTACTTTTTTGATTTTATCCCGCCAATCCATATTGATATACCATTCATCAACCAATCGAAAAACCAGTTCGTCGCCGGAACGCCAACAGTGAGGATAAACGTGAGGGTATTCTTCCACATAAACTAAATAATCTCGATCTTTTAAATCATCAATAATGGCCTGGGTCGTTTCCTTGTCAGTTGCAGATTTACCCGTGAGCCAGCCGAACTTATCTATAAATTTTGATTCTGAATCCAAAGGTGCTATGTTCACCAATCCTAATTTTTTTCCAATCTTGTTATCAATATCACCACAACCGGGTGCCATGTGAACGATTCCCGTACCTTCTCCCGCTACAACGATGTCGCTCCCCATGTTGTCCTTCCCCGGATCCACCACTTGATGCTGAGATTTCCCGGAAGAACTATCTTCTTTTAATTTTTCATTTACGATGGGAAAACCACCCGTTTCGGACTGTGCTTCAAATTTATCATAGGGGCCATCATATGTCCACCCAACCATGTCCGATCCCTTTACAGTACCAAGGATTTCATACCCGCCACGTTCTTTAAATATTTGGGCGATGGTCTTGAGTTTTGGTACGCCGTCTATCCACTGCTTTTTTTCTTTAAACTGTTTATCCAGACGTTTGAATTCTAAGTTTTCCTGGGCAAAATAATAAATGGATCCATCAGAGGCTTTGAGTTTTACATAATCTAGATTCCCATTTATTCCGGCAATCACATTGGATGTAAGTGTCCATGGCGTGGTAGTCCACACGAGAATATATTCATTCTTTTTATCACGAAGAGGAAATCGCACAAAAACCGCTTTGTGGGTCACCAACTTTCGGCCTTCAATAATCTCCATCTGGGAATAGGATGTCCCCGATCGCCCGGACCATGGAACTACATCGGAGCCCCGATAAATTTTACCATCTTCAAATAATTTTTTTAAGAAACCCCAGATGGTATAATTATTCTCATCAGACATGGTGTAGTAAGAATTATCCCAATCCATCCAGTAACCGAGGCGTTTGGATTGTTCCGTTTGAATTGCTGAATATTTGTCCACACGTGCTTTGCACATTTTAACAAATTTTTCAATCCCGAATTCTTCTACTTCCTTTTTGGATTTGAAACCCAGCTCTTTTTCAACTTCTATTTCTACCCAAAGTCCCTGGCAGTCGAATCCTTGTTGGTAACGGAGTTCGTGGCCATCCATAGCTTTATATCGATTAAAAACATCTTTTAGAGTACGTCCCCAGGCGTGGTGAACACCCATAGGATTATTTGCTGTGATTGGCCCATCTATGAATGACCATTTGGGTTTGCCTGCATTGGCATTCCGCCGTTTTTGGAAGATATCATTTTCTTTCCAAAAATCGAGTACTTCATGCTCAATGGCAATAAAATCAGCTTGTGGGTTAACGCGTTGTATCATATTTCAATTAGGCCCTTTTTAGGGGTGCAAAAATTAATCTTTTCACCATCTCGAAACAAAAGGAATAGATAATAAAAAAGGGCCATGTTGCCATGACCCTTTTAACCAAAAATATTATTTAAAATTAATCGTCTAACTCAAGGGTCATATACCGGGCTACGCCATCTCGCTTCATATGAAGCATAACCATATTTTTTTTCTGCGTTTCCTTAATAAGGGCTGCAAACCCTCGGGGTGAATTGCATTTTTTTGTACCCACCCGAGTAATAAGGTCACCAATTCGTATTCCTGCCTCTGCCGCAATACTTCCTTCAACTACAGCGATTACAATGACACCTTCTTCACCTTTACTTATATCGTATTCTCGTATGACTGATTGGCTAAGGGAGGAAACCTGGATGCCCAATTCATTTGTCTGGGCAGGTGGCCGACTCACGGTCGCCAGAGCATCATCGCCAGGCATTTCTTCTAATGTGACCTTAAGTGTCTTTTTTCTACCATCACGAATCACAATCAAATCATATCTTTTATTCGGCTTCGATGCGGATACTGTATTTCTAAGATGATCAACATTCTTCACCTGCACATGATTGAATTCTATAATCACATCTCCTGTTTTTAGACCTGCCTTTTTAGCGGGACCATCTTTAACCACATCCGATACCAATGCGCCATCCGGAGATTTTAACCCCATGGCACGAGCAGAGGAATCATTCAGTGGCTGAATCTGTACCCCAATCCAGGATCGCAATACTTTACCATGTTGAATTAAATCTGCCATAACCTGTTTCACCATATTGGATGGGATAGCAAAGCCAACCCCTTTGTTACTGCGGTCAAAACTGTTGGTATAAATGGCTGTATTAATGCCAATCAAATCACCGGCGGAATTCAGCAAAGCTCCCCCACTGTTCCCCGGGTTAATGGCTGCATCAGTCTGGATAAAATCTTCATACACATCACCTTGAATGATATTCCCCCTGCCTTTGGCAGAAACAATTCCTGCGGTTACCGTATGACTTAAATTAGCCGAAAATGGGCTCCCTACTGCAATGACCCATTCGCCTACTCGAAGTTTATCCGAATTGCCAAAATCTAAATCCGTAAGACCCCGTGCATCAATTTGCAATACGGCTAAATCTGATTTGGGATCACGGCCTACCACCGTTGCTTTATACTCTGTCTTATCCAATAAACGCACGGTGATTTCATCCATATCGTCCACCACATGGTTATTGGTAATCACATATCCTTTCCGGGAATTAACAATCACACCAGATCCAAGAGCCGTTGATTTATATTCACGTTGTCTGGGCATACGTGGGGCGAAAAATTTAAAGAAATCATTGTCTTGCGGCAGTTGCCCATGGAGTTGACCTAAATCTACTTTTTTCTCGGTTAAAATGGTGACAACCGCCGGATTTGCTTTTTCTGCAATATCGGCAAATGCATCGCTAAATTGTTTTAATATTGAATTTTGGCCTGAAATACTTCCAACCAATAATATCATAAAAATTATTTTTTTCATCGGATTCCTTTGTTTCATAATATTCATTCTAATGCAATCCGTTGTTGAAGGTTCCATATCATATACTTTTTTGAAAACTGAATACCCATTCATTCATATGCTCAATGGATTTTCCATCAATTGTTGCACCTAATGGTTTATCAATTCGAAGATAGATGGATTGACCAAAAATTGTTTTAGACAATCGTATTCCAATACCATAATCAATGAGAGATGTACTGTTGAATCCATTATCACCCACTTCAAATTTAGACCCCGTTAACGTTCCTGCATCCAAGAATGTGGCCAGTTCAAATTTAACCCCTAAAAGGGATTTGGTTAAATAACCTTCAAAAGTAGTCGTGAATACATTTTCTACACCACTAAACCCTTGATTTCCAAAAGCGCGAAGGTTGGCATCACCGGCTAAATGGTATTTATTCCTTAAGTTTGTATTATTATATAAACTGGATGCATCTCGAAGATATGGTTTTTCATACGTGGTGCCTGATCCGGCCCCTTCTACGGTGTATCTTTCTTGACTCGGAACTCCTTTGTCATCAGCCCACATTTTCCCATAAATGCCTCTAAACCTTGCACCAAACAACCCAAAACTTTGATCAAATGATTCTGTAATAGTTAAACGACTGAAAGTCCAATCTGAGAGTCCGCCCGGTGCAAAATCAAAAACGACTTGGTTAGAAATAGGCCCTAAGTAAGCGTTTAGTTTGGTGAAGAAAACAACAGTTTTACCAATATCATATAAATTGGTTCTGCTCGTATCAACAGCATTGGTCACATAAAAACCCGATTCAACGTTTTTAATACCATAGATCGGGTTGGTGGCATTGAGCATTTTTTCAGAATTCAATCCATATCCACTCACACCACCTAAATCGTATGCATGAAAATAATTTTTGTCCATTCCTTTAAATAAGTCTCGATTCCAACCGGAGACTTTCCAAAATACTTTACCTGTTTCAGTCCCAACATTAATATCGGTCATAACACTTTCTAATAACCCATATGATTTCCGCAACCTGAGTCCGGGAATGACTCCATCTTTTTCGAGATAATGGACAGTTGGATGCCATTGTTTTACCATTCGATTTCGAGGTTGGTATCGCATCCCCGGCCGATAAAACATTTTTTCTGACTGCATTTTGCCCGTGGAATTATTTCTGAAATCGATATCCATTGTTTGGGCATCGGGATCCAGCATAGCCGATTGTGGCTCACTGGGTACATTATATGTAAAGGAGTCACTGGTTCGGAATTTATGGTTTGTCCACCAAACACGATGGGCCGCCCCATCTTTCAATTTTGTTTCCACCAGTTGGGGCATGTCCCGTTTCCCATTGCGGACAATGTTCAATGTCACATCCCAAGTGCCATCCGACTTTTTCTTCTTTTCCCAACCTTTAATGCCGTAATCCAAGAGACGCGTATCATGGAGCCATGGGCGGAAGAACCAGTCTAAATCCTGACCGCTCACATCTTCCATGGCATCAACAAATCGTTTTTCATTGGTATGCTTCAGATTCCAACGACGGAAATATTCCTGCATCCCTTGGGTAAATGTTTCTTCACCCAAAATATATTTTAATTCATCCAACATGAGAGATGGCTTTGTGTAGGCATTGGCGCCGGCAGCACGGCTCCCCTTAAACATATAAGTGGAGCGACTGATCGGTTCATCTTGACCACTGGCCATAAAACTGATCATTCCCCATTGGGAATTCCCCAAACTGCTGTTAAAGCGCCAGTGTTTTTTCTGCCAATCTTTATAGCGCTTACCACCTTCCAGATCAAACCCGTGATCACCATACCGATCCATCATATACCATCGCGTTTGAAACGACGTAAACCCCTCGTCCATCCACGCTTCACGCACTTCATTATTGGCAAGGATGCCGTAAAACCAAATGTGTCCCACTTCGTGGAGGATCAATCCTTCAGATTCGCTGCCATCCATGACCAGCATAGGGTATTCCATACCGCCCCCGGCGAGGCGATCTGTATTGGTCACTTGCGGATAAGGATACATGCCGAATTGTGTACTGAGCCATTGAATGGCACGCTCGGTCCGGGCTACCGCTTTTTGGGTCCACTTTTTACCATTTTTTTGATTGAAAAGGGCATGGACCGCAACTCCATTCCACTCTCCACTTTCGTATAAAAAATTAGGTGTGGTGACCCAGGCAAAGTCATGAACATTTTCTGCATGAAAAGACACCACCCGTCTTTCGGTGGAATCATATTCCATGCGGTTCTTCTTGAATTCTTTCAGCCAATCTGAAAATTTTTGACTCGTATCCACCCGCACTTCTTCCCATCCCGGATCCCCCTTTGAAACCACACCTGTAGCACCGATGATATATCCTTTGGGTACATCCATGGTTACATCAAATGTGCCAAATTCTCCATAGAATTCTCCCTCAGCATGGAAAGGTTCATCGAACCAGCCATTTTCATCATAGACCACCATTTTCGGATACCAATGGGCAAAATTATATTGGACACCAACTCGTCCAGCCCGTTCAGAGAATTCCCCCACATGCTGGGTCCAATCCAGGGCAATGATAAGAGAATCTCCCGGAGCCAAAGGTTGGGATAGATCAGCAGATAAAATGGTATCTTCTATTTTGAAAGTATCGGCAATCACGCTCCCATCCATGTCAATGGAGAAATTGCTGATATCATAATTAGATAAATATTTTTCCATCCCTTTCATGAATTTGGCAATCCGGCTGCCGCGGCCGAGGTTGGCCATGTATTCCCGATGTTTCACCGTCCCTTCCTGAAAGGCATTGGCATAAAGATTAATATAAATGTGATCCAATTCATTTGGGGAATTGTTGACGTATTTAATGGTTGAATGGCCACCGATGGTATGGGCTGCGGTATCCAGTTTTACATCCATTTGATAGCGGACAAACTGTTGCCAGTATTCCCCGGAAAATAGTGAGGATAAATTGAGAGCAATAAATAGAAATATAGGTTTCACAATATCGTTCCAGAAACTACATAGATGGTCATGTGGACCTTCATTGGCAAATGAATTTTAGTTGGGTGATTTTTATATTACACTCAAAAAGTATTAAGGGATTAAGAGGAAGAAAGAAGTGGTTGTAAATCTTTGTAAAATACTTCCTCACTCCGCGGGCCGATATATCCCTTCACGATATATCCTTCTTGATCAATGATTAATGTGGTGGGAATCCCCGTTATAGGTCTTCCGATGGCACGCCCATAAATACTGGTCACTCTTTGTGTTTCGTTATTATCTATATCTGTAAGTACAGTATATTCCATATCCCAGTCATTCATAAATTCGAGAATGTTTTTAGATGAACCAGAGGTAAGGGTTATCCCAACAATTTCCAAACCATCTTTTTGATATTTCGCATGTAATTTATTAAAATCGGGAATTTCTCTCCGGCAGGGCCCGCACCACGTTCCCCAAAAGTTGAGCATAATTACTTTACCGCGGTTTTCACTTAATTTGAATAATTCACCCTGAACGGTACGGAGTGTAAAATCAGGTGCTTTGATGGCATTCACCGGCCGTTTACTTTTATTAGAGCCCATCATTTTATTTACAATTTCGCTGGGACGGGTCGCCTCCTTCATTTTTCCTTTTTGACCACAACCGATAGCAATCAATATGGTCATCCATAAAATTATTCTCATTTTAATCATCTTTCTATCCTGCTAATCCTTTATCCAAAAAATCCAAAAAATCATCAAGACTGCGTGTCATTCCTGGGAAAGTTGTTATTACATCATCGTTGGGACTTAAAATTACATAAAATGGTAATGCTGCCGTTCCGAATCGATCTATTTCATATTGTTGATTTTCCCGATGGTTCGGGCCCCCATCTGTATAAAGCTGCACAAGAATCATTTCGCCAAACCGATGTTTCACTTCGGTCTTCGTAAATGTATTCGCTTCCATCCATCGGCAATTTGTACAGGTATATCCTGTAAAGTCAATAAACACTGATTTTCCTGTTGCTCTCGCTTCTGCAAGCCCTTCGTCTAAATTTCGATACCAATTAAATTCCTCTGCCATGGATGCACCATTCGTGCGCACCGCACCGGATTCACTTTCAACAATGGGCGGTAAATAAGAATATATCAAACCATGAATTTTTTGCCCAAAAAGACCAGATGTGAGATACAAACCGAAAGTTAAAAATGCCGTACTTAACATGAGTCTGGGAACACTAATGGAAGCGAGAGGTGAATCATGTGGCAATTGTATTTTTCCCAAAAGATAAATACCAGTCAGAAGCATCAATACAGCCCAAACAGCTAAAACAGTATTATGAGAGAAAAATCCCCAACCCCAAACCAAGTCGGTGTTACTAATAAACTTGAAGGCTGCTGCCAATTCTAAAAACCCCATGACCACTTTCACAGAATTTAACCAGCTACCGGATTTTGGCATTTTAGCCAAATATTGTGGAAAAAGTGCCAAAAAGAAAAATGGCAATGCAAATGCAGCACTAAAAACAACCATGCCGATCATGGGCCAAAACCATTGACCTTGAGAAGCTGCGACCAAAAGAAGTCCGACAAACTGCACCGTACATGTAAAACTGGTCAATGTAAAGGTGACGGCCATAAAAAGCGTTCCTATAACGCCGCCTCGCCCCTCTTGTTTCAGTGAATACTGACGTAATGCGGATGGAAGTTCAATTTCGTACATCCCAAAAAGAGATAGGGCAAAATAAATAAACAATGCAGCAATAAAAATATTCACCCACGGATTGGCCGCCAACTGGTTGGCGCCAGAAGCACCCAATGTCAATGCCAATATAATACCGAGGATAGAAAATGTAGCAATAATCCCTAAAGTATAAATGATTGCATTGGTAATGGGTTTCCCTTCCCCTGTTTCACCCTGATGGGTAAAGAAGGAAACAGTTATCGGAATCATTGGAAAAACGCAAGGGGTTAACAGGGCAAGAAGCCCCATGGAGAATGCCAATATAACAAATGAGAAAAACCCCTCATCAATGGCCGCATCCAGATTGATATTTCCAAAATCATCAAAAACTTCGGTAACCAAAACCATCTCAGTGCGATCATCTCTAACTGTCCCACCCTCTACGGTGACCGTGATGGTCAATACTTCTTCCTTTGGCGGATAACACAGAGATGCATTGCATACCTGAAAAAGAACATTGACTGATAAATTATATTTTCCAGGGGACAAATCCGATTTTACTAAAATCGGTGCTTTAAAAATGGCACCTCCTTGATGCGTTCGGGTCGTGGTTAAAAATCCATCATCATATTTTTCAACCGGTTCATCCTCCCAGACCAATCCTGACGCTTCAATTATTTCTCCCGTAACAACCACTCGTGTGGCGATGGGCCCTTCACCTTGATCCCGAAGCGCATATATTTTCCACTCCGCGTCCATTTCTGCCTTCACGATAATATTCACAACTTCTCCAGCACGGACAGAAGATTCTGCTTTCGCTGACAGGGTTACCGGACTTTCAAATTGTCCCCAGAGATGGGAAATAGTAAAAAGGCCTATGAGGATAATTGTTTTTATAAATCTATTCATTTATCTATATTTTTTTCACAAATCGGGTCGAAGGTAAGTGTATTAATTATGGTGACCAAACCATTGTTTGAGGCGAAAACTAAGTCCTTTTCTTTGATTAATTTGTCGTTGAATTGTCAAAATTGCATTTTCACAAGATTGAATACCTTCATTAAAAAAATAATCAAATTGATCGAAATCGGACCATTGATAATTTTTGACATCTGGACTGATTAATATATCAGCATCCCGTGAAAAATGTTTTATGAGGTTTTGGTAAGTGGACATGTCTGACCGCATCATAATTTCATATATGTTTATTTCATCCAAAGGTTTCATACCACGCCGGCGAATATCAATACCAATTAATAAATCCACATCATTTCTAATAATGGTCGTGGGCAAGGGGACACTTACGCCACCGTCCACCAAAAGTTGTCCATTCACTACTGTTGGTTCCACATAGCCAGGGATGGTACCGCTTCGGGTGGTCGCTTCTACCAAATCACCCGAATCATAAACCACAGGCTGGCATGTATTTAAATCCGTGGAAATAACTTTCAATGGAATCTTTAATTCTTCAAATGTTTTTACCGGAATTAAAAAATCAAATGCATCTTTTAAACGCTTTTTTTTAATGATTGAATTCCGATGCAATGACATAGCCAGCACCATTTGATCTTTCAACTTTTTAGCAACCTGATTAAAAGCTGAACTTGACGAGGTTGGCTTATATGAAATACGATCCGTCCCCAGTTCTCTAAAGGGATCACTCTTTATGAATTCCCGAAATCGCTTTTCAACCCATTTTGGATCGAGCGTTGCGGCATACATGGCACCCACGACAGCACCAGCACTGGTTCCTGCAATCAGATGAATCGGTATTTTATGTTGATGCAAAGTAGTCAGGGCACCAACATGGGCTGCCCCTCTTGCGCCCCCTCCTCCTAAAGCAAGACCAATGATTGGCCTGGGCATTTAGTCTTTCAACGCCTCGCTTTGTTTCATGATTTTCACAGACATTTCCACTCTTTCAAATGGATTATCACCATCGGGTCCTTGATACATTCTATTTTCACGCTTTGGTGTGTTGGCACTTGCAATCTGGTCAATCACGTCCATCCCAGAAATAACTTTTCCAAAAACAGTATATTGATGATCCAATGCTGGTTGAGGTGCATGACAGATAAAAAACTGACTCGACGCACTATTTGGATTCCGAGTCCTTGCCATGGATAACGTGCCCCTCACATGGAGAGAATCATTAAACTCAGCAGGAACCAACCATGAATCAGGATCATCTTCACGACCAATGCCGAAATATTTTCCTGCCCTACCTCCTGTACCATCATTCATCCGGTCATTATCCTTCGAATTAGGATCACCACCTTGAATCATGAATCCGGGAATGATTCTATGGAAGGTTGTCCCATCAAAAAAGCCTTCTTTCGCGAGGATTTGAAAATTCTCAACATGGTAAGGAGCCACTTCCGGATATAGTTCCACAACCATATCACCAAACTGTGTGGATATTACTGCCACATCATTATCTTTTGCACAACTCATGAATAGTACTCCAATACTAATTAAACTGACTATTTTTTTCACTATTTTAAACTCCTACTTCCTGGTTTTGTCGTTGGAATTGCTGCCAATTCCTCCGGGATTTCACTTTCTTCATAACTTAAAACTTCCATGGGAACTAATGAGAATTGGTTTTTGTGCAAAACGACTAACCCATTACTTCGGTCAACGATCACAGCCACCCCCATTACGATTCCGCCAAACGCTTCGACTACATTCATTACTTCTTTCACAGATCCTCCTGTGGTAATGACATCTTCTACAACCAATACTTTTTCACCGGGTTTAATATTGAACCCTCGGCGAAGGGTCATCTCTCCATTTTCCCGTTCTGCGAAAATGGTGCGCTTTCCCATAAACCTTCCCACATCCGTTCCGATCACAATTCCTCCTACCGCAGGGGAGATTACTGTATCAATGTCTAAGCTTTCAAAATGATCTGATATTTTTTGAGAAAACATGGATAAATACTGTGGGTGCTGGAGTACCTTCGCACATTGAAAATAAGATGGACTATGCCGCCCAGAGGTGAGTACAAAATGGCCCTCTAATAGTGCCCCAGTTTCTCTAAAAATATTTAAATAGTCATCACGACTCACTCGTAATTCCCCTCATTTGGTCTACATAGTTTTGTGCCGCATTCCGAATGGCTTTTTCACTGAGATCGCCGGCAAAACTAATTCCTCTTGAAACATTAATCAATGCAATGCCGTCTGTATTCCCATCTTTCATACTTCGTTTTAAGTCTCCACCCTGTGCCCCGATTCCGGGAATTAAAAATGGCAGTCCCGGTGCCTGCTTCCGTACACGGCTAATTTCTTCCGGCGCGGTGGCGCCAACGACTAATCCCACATTGTCATTGCTGTTCCAATCAACGGCCATTTTAGCTACTTTATCGAACAACATTTCATTCCCAATCGGTTGATTTTGAAAATCAACGGCAGAAGGATTGGATGTTCGGCACAGAATGAAAACGCCCTTTTCAGGATTGTTTATAAATGGTGTGATAGAATCCTGCCCCATATATGGGTTCAACGTTACCGCATCAAATCCAAAATGACTGAATAAACTATGGGCGTATTGTTTGGCCGTATTACCAATATCTCCCCTTTTCCCATCCCCAATAATGATTGTATCATCACCAAAATATTCCATGGTTTCTTCCAACCATTTAAAACCGGCGCTCCCCCACCGTTCAAAAAATGCCAAATTTGGCTTGAATGCAGCAGCTAAATCTTGAGTTGCATCAATGACTTTATTAGCATGTGCCATTAATGTACCTAAGGACGAATCTGTCGAACCTAACCCTTCTGGATTCATATCCAGCCCCACGCAAAGATGGCTTCCTTTTTCCCTTATAACATCTGAAAGTCGCGAATTAAATGATTTCATTAGCCAAGAATTTACTTTGGATTGACCTGAACCTGAAAAAGGATTGTATAGTTTATTAGAAAAACTGTTCGCATCTATTAAATTCACCCCCTATGGATCAACTTTCTATTTCAAACTTACCCAATTCAGATTCCAAAATCATTGCTTCCAGCGGTGTTTTCCAAATTGAATTGATAAAACATACAGGAAAAGATGACTTCCCTCAATTGATAGAAATATCCAAGTCTTTAGCAAAGGATTATGGTGATAAAGCAATTCTCACCGATGCTACTATTCACAAATATTTTAATAAATCCGGATCTTTACCCTTCATTGCCCGATATAGAGATGAAATTATTGGCTACATAATTGGTGTCCCTTTAGAGACGCTTAGTAATGAGCCCTGGGCCCGATTGGATGAAAATTTCGGAAAGGGAAATACACTTTATACATATGCCTTTGTGATTCAATCGGAGTATAAAGGGAACGGCTACGCCAAAATGTTAAAACGGGTATTTCTGAGTTGGGCAAAGAAAAAAGATGGGATTAATTTTATCACGGGCCATGTAATCAATGGTGTATCCGCACGATTTACGGGCGATATTCGAATTGTTGACCGCACAGACAACTGGCAAGGAACCGGCAAAACATTTGAATATTATAGACGGGAAATAGAACCGAGCCAAGATTCTCCTTTGAAAAATAATCCCCCTTTAATTACACGGACTTAATTCTTTTTTGTCAATAAGCTGACGACCACCAAGGAAACTACCGACAAAGTAATGGCCGGTAATACTTCATCCATATTATTATAAATATTCTTTGGAATAATATTTTGAATAAAGTCCGCCTCTTTCCACAATAACGTGGTGACTGTCCCTGTTAAAATAGAAGCGACTGCCCCTTCTTTTGTCGCCCCCTTCCAGAACAATGCTGCCACCAGACTGGGCGTAATGGCTGCACCATAAATAGTATAGGCATAGAGCGCCCTCTCAAAAAATCCAGCTGATTTAGCAAATCCCAATGATACGATATAGGCGATAATGCCTAATCCAAGGACAAGCATCCGACTCAAAAATACTATCTTCTTTTCATCAGCGTTCGGATTAATATAATTCAAATAAACATCCCGCATAAGTGTTGTGGCAGGAACGAGTAAATAACTATCAGCAGTGGAAATAATAATACCCACAATCGTTGTCATCATAATAGCGCCCAGGAATGTGGGTAATAGTTTATGAGCTGCATAAATCAAAACATACTTTCCCACTTCTGCATCGGGAATCATACTGGAAGCCACCCAAGCAGAAAAAATAATCATCAATTCCGCAAGAAGCACTGCGAAGATTAAAACTTTTGTTGCAGATTTTGCCCCCTCTGCAGTCTTGCTAGCAAAAAATCGCTGATACATATTGGCATCACCCATAATAAGCAGAAAAGGGGGTAGACAAAAATTGATAATATCCATGGTGGAATACACGCCAAAAAAGTTCATGTGCTCCGGTTTACCCATGGCTTCAAATGAAGCCGCCATACCGGAGAATCCACCGGCTTGAGCAAGAAATATTGGAATAGCAATTACAAATGAAAAAATGATGATTATGCCATTCGCTACATCTGTATAGGCAACACTCACAAGTCCCGCCAACATCGTATATGCTATGATAAAGATGGCTGCAATGATGGTTCCTGTTTGAATACTGATGAGGGAATTACCCGTTTCATCCATTAAAACTGTATTCAATACAGCACCTCCTGCATTGAATTGATAACTCACAATCACCATGTAGGCAATCACAAGGGCAATGACAGAAAGCATCCTTGCGCCCGGGCCAAACCGATCTCCTAAAATTTCCGGTACGGTAAATTTTTCAAAAGCCCTTACTTTACCTGCAATTTTTGTGAGCAAGACAATTCCTAAAATACTGCCGAGGGGAAGAATGAGAGCGGCCATTCCTGTATCGTAAGTTTTTCCCGCATTACCCAAGATAGATCCTGTGCCCATCCATGTGGCTAACATGGTACCCACCAGTACCCAGGGTGTTAAGGATCGTCCGGCCACAGCAAAATCAGATTGGGTCTTAATTTTACCGGCTTTGTACATACCGATCCCAATCAATGTGAAGAGATATAAGAGGATAACGACTAAATGAATCATATGTTGCTTCTGACTTGGTTAAGTTGAGGCAATGAAATTAATTTCACACCATGCGAAATACAAGCATCGGCATTATTTTAAAACAATTAATTTCCATAACAGTTATAATTGGGCAGATACCATTTCTATGGGGTCAACCCAACCATGATGATCCAAATCAAAAGGAAACATACGTGAATCGACTAGCAGAATCGTCGAGCCCATATTTACTACAGCATAAAAATAATCCAGTAGATTGGTATCCCTGGGGGGATGAAGCATTTCAAAAAGCAGCTGAGTTAGACATCCCAATATTTCTATCCATTGGATATTCCACCTGTCATTGGTGCCATGTAATGGCACACGAATCATTCGAGGATGAGCAAGTTGCTCAATTATTGAACGAAAATTTTATTTCCATCAAAGTGGATCGGGAAGAACTTCCTGAGATTGATCATGTTTATATGTCCGTTTGCCAAGCCATGACCGGGCGCGGCGGATGGCCTCTTACCATTATTATGACACCGGATAAGGAACCGTTTTTTGCCGGAACTTATTTTCCCAAAAATGGCCGTTTTGGCCGTCCCGGCATGATGGAACTCCTCCCTTCTATCGCCGACGCATGGAAAAACAGGCGGGCTGAATTGGTTCAATCAGCGGAAAAGATTAATGAATACTTAGTAAAATCAAATACAAAAGAATTAGGAACTCCTTTATCAAAAGCAATATTAAAGGAAACCTATTCCCAATTTGTAAATCGTTATGATAAAAGCCATGGCGGTTTTGGGACACAACCTAAATTCCCCTCACCCCATAACTTAGTATATTTGCTTCGATATCATCATATGACTGACGATAAAACAGCACTAAAAATGGTTGAAAAAACATTGCAAGAAATGCGGTTGGGTGGCATTTTTGATCATGTAGGTTATGGGTTCCACCGCTATGCCACCGATAAAGAATGGCTGGTGCCCCATTTTGAAAAAATGCTTTATGATCAGGCTATGTTGGTTATGGCATATACAGAGGCATTTCAAATCACAGGGAAACCCGAATATAAAAAGACTGCTGAAGAAATTTTGACCTATGTACAGCGGGATATGACCGATGCGAAAGGTGGATTCTACTCCGCTGAAGATGCTGACAGCGAAGGTGAAGAAGGCCTTTTTTATATATGGACCATTCAAGAATTACAATCTATTATTGGCGAGGAAGATACCCAATTCATCCAGAATATATTTAATTTGACACCGGAAGGGAATTTCAAGGATGAAGCCTCTGGCCAATTCACAGGTAAAAATATCTTCCATTTGAAGACACCCATTTCAAATTCAAAAGATCTTAAACAATTCTCACAGATTCGTGAGAAAATATTTCATGTCAGAGAAAAACGAATTCACCCTTTAAAAGATGATAAAATACTTACGGATTGGAATGGGTTAATGATTGCAGCTATGGCCAAAGCTGGTGTGGCTTTCCAAGATAATGTGCTTATTGAATCCGCTGAAAAAAGTGCAAAGTTTATTTTTAATAATCTCATGGATAAAAATGGAAGATTGCAAAAACGATATCGAAAAGGGAAATCGGGGTTGGATGCCCATTTAGATGATTATGCATTTTTTGTCTGGGGTTTGTTAGAACTCTACGAAGCAACATTCAAAATTGAATACCTTAAAAATGCCATTCAGCTAAGTGATATCATGGTTTCTGAATTTTGGAATGAATCAAGTGGCGGCTTTTATTTAGGGAGTGATCAAACAGAAAAATTAATTGTTCGCGCTATGACCGGTTACGATGGAGCCATTCCATCTGGAAACTCTATTGCTGCCATGAACCTGCTCAAATTGACACGGATCACTGGAGAAATAAAATGGGCAGAAATGGCGGATAAAACATTTAAAGTATTTTCAAATGAAATAAATAGAGTACCCTCGGGGTATACTTCTATGGTGACAGCATTCTTATTTGAATATGATCATCCAAAAGAAATTGTTGTTGTGGGATCCGGGAGTGATCCTGCCACGCAGGATGCCCTAACCAGAATGAAGTCCGAATATATTCCGGGGAAAATTCTTCTTTTTAAAGACACCGATCAATTATCCCCAAGCCTTTCTCCTTTGGCAAAATGGACGGCGACTCAAGAAATGATTGGTGACAAAGTTACATTTTATGTTTGCCAAGATTTTGCCTGTAAAATACCAACAACCGATATTAAAGAAGCATTAACATTCATCCATGAGTAAACCATTATCAAAACGTGTGGGAGAATTATTTGCTCACATTCAAGATTTATTCGATACTGTGGCTCATTCGGCCATTCAGCGTGTTGATGAAAAAGGTGGAAAGAAAAATAGACTATTGGGCTTTTTTTCTTCAGCCGGTGATGCTTATTTTAGCAAATACAATGAAATCAAAAAACGGAAAGAATCCAACATGGATTCTTAAATAACATAAAAGAGTAAACATGAAACTTGAATTACACTGGAAAATTATTATTGGGCTTGTACTTGGACTCATTTTTGGCGTTCTCGCCGCAGCAAATGGTTGGGGCGGATTTACAACAAACTGGATAGCACCATTCGGTAAAATATTTATAAATCTGTTAAAATTGATTGCCGTACCACTGGTTTTATCTTCATTAATTACCGGAGTCGCTTCCCTTTCGGACTTAAAAAAATTGTCACGAATTGGTGGTAAAACAATTACAATTTATATAGTAACTACTGCCATTTCTGTTACTATCGGTTTAGTTTCTGTAAACCTATTAAAACCTGGCGACACCGTACCTGAGGATATGAAGGTAAAGCTTCAAGAAACCTACAAATCCGCAGCATCTGGAAAATTAGAAGCTGCCGACCAAATAAAAGAGCGAAGACCGCTTCAACCTATCGTAGATATGGTTCCCAGTAATTTCTTTAGTTCTGCTTCGAATAATAGAAATATGCTTCAGGTTGTTTTTGTGGCTATAATCATAGGCATAGCCCTTATTCAAATACCCAAAAACAAGGCAAGGCCTGTATTAGATTTTATGGAAGGGATTAACGATCTTGTCATTAAACTGGTTGATAATATTATGCTCATGGCACCCATTGGCGTATTTGCACTCATTGCCGATACCATTACCTCCGTTGCAGGAGATAATCTCAACAATGTATTAGAATTGCTTAGTGCCCTTGGGTTTTATATGCTGGCGGTGATTATCGGATTGATCTTTCATATGGTGTTCACCTATACAGCCGTGTTAAAAATCTTTTCAAATATGTCATTAAAAAAGTTTTACCAAGGAATCGCCCCAGCCCAATTATTGGCATTCTCTACCAGTTCCAGTGGAGCCACACTACCCGTTACAATGGAAAGGTGTGAAGAAGAGCTAGGCGTTTCCGAAGAGGTCTCCTCATTTGTCCTTCCCCTTGGGGCGACGATTAACATGGATGGCACCGCCCTTTATCAGGCAGTTGCTGCTGTATTTATCGCCCAAACGTTGGGAATGGACCTCACCCTCGGCGCACAACTTACCATTGTACTTACAGCTGTTCTGGCATCAATCGGTACGGCTGCTGTACCGGGCGCAGGAATTATTATGCTAATTATTATCCTGGAAGCCATTGGAGTCCCCAGTGCAGGGATTGCTCTCATTTTAGGTGTAGATCGAATTTTAGACATGATGCGGACCGTAACCAACGTCACAGGAGATGCAAGCGTGGCTGTAGCTGTGGCGTCTAGTGAAGGTCAAATCTCTTAGAAAAAATATTTCAACTATTCTTGAAACATATAAAATAATTCCTGTAAACTTGGAGAGCTATTTTAGAATTCTTACTTCAGTCATTGAATTTCAGGATCTTCAAGAAATAATCCTTGAGATAATCTTCTGAAGTCAAAAAACAGGCCTTTTCTGTTTCGATTTATCGTGATGGGATGAAGGAAGTTTGCTGAAAACAGAGACCTCTACCGTGAATACACGGATCCTGAAATCGGGTCTGAAGTAAGAGCATTAAAAAACCCCTGAATATTCAGGGGTTTTTTATTTCAATAAGGATGACTGGATTTGATTTATTCGCCATCGAGCACCTTTTATTTTTAACCGGACACAATCATCATCGTAGTTCCGTTCTAACACATCAACCCCTTCTTGTGCCAAAGCCATTTTCTTAGAATCTTGGTAGGAAAACTGAAGGTCAACAATTTGATAATTTTCATCTATGATTTCAATTATTCTTTGGGAGAGTATTTCGATACGTAGATTGTTTAATGCGGAAACAAAAATACTATCAGCAAATCTTCTTTTTAAAAAGTGAATGTGTTCATCAGCTTCATCACGATCAATTTTATTCAACACGATTTGGATCTGATGTCTATCAGCACCCAAATCTTTTAATACCTCCATGATGGTTTGATAATGATCCTCAACCTGACCGCTGGATGCATCCAAAATCAATAAAATTAAATCCGAATCAACAACTTCTTTTAATGTACTCCGAAAACTTGCAACCAAATGATGGGGCAGTTTCCGAACAAACCCTACCGTATCACTCAACAATATAGTGTGAGAGCTATCTAACTCAACCGACCGCACCGTCGTATCCAACGTTGCAAAAAGCTGATCTTGAATAAACACATCTGCACCTGAAATCGCCTTCATTAAGGTGGATTTACCTGCATTGGTGTAACCCACCAATGCAACTTTAAATTGATTTTTTCGGCGTTTACTTTGGGTATTTCTTTCCCGTTTTATTTTCTCTAATTCCCGCTTTAATTTTGAAATGCGGGTTCGAATAAGGCGGCGATCCACCTCGATTTGAGTCTCTCCTGCACCGGCACGTGTTCCAATACCACCCATTTGCCTTTCTAAATGAGTCCACGCCCGAGTGAGTCGCGGCAACATATATTCTAATTGTGCCAATTCAACCTGTGTCTTTGCCTCTTTTGTTTGGGCGTGCTGTCTAAAAATATCTAGAATCAATCCACTGCGATCAATCACTTTTACTTCTTCTGTAAAATTACTATAATTCTTAATCTGTCCTGGACTGAGTTCATCATCAAAAATAATAAGCGAAACACCCAACTCTTTTGCCTGGTTGATAAGCTGTTCTGCCTTTCCAGATCCGATAAATAATGATGGATTAATTCGCTTTAAATTTTGGGTAACATTTCCCACCACTTCTGCACCTGCAGTCTCCGCCAATAATTGTAATTCCTCCAAATGTTCATCAACAATTTTTTGATTCAATTCACCATAGATCACACCCACAAGGAGTGCTCTTTCTTTCATTTTTATTTCAGAATTTTCTATCAAGAGTGCACCTTGATTTCTTCGGTCCGCATACGGCTTAAATATGATTCTAACATCAAAAAGGCAATAGCTAAAATTAAAAACGTTCGCCATAATGCTTTGCCCTGTCTATGGGAAGAGATGATTTCTTTTACATCGGATCCTGGGTGTACCCATACTGACCGACTTTTCCCCAGAATTGAAATAACTTGATCCTCTCGAGCACGCAAACTTGGTTTTTCAAATGGAGATAATTTCGAAGAAAATGCCGTATAAAACTCATCGCCTGCGAATACTTCGTATGAACCTAATTCTTGAATATTATTGATAATAAGTTCTTCACGATTATAATCTGGGACCAAAAGAATTCTATTCTCAGAGGGTGTTATTAAAGACCATTTTTTATTGATGAGTGCTTTATTTATTTTTATATATTTTTCCTGTCCTACTTCTACCATGGAGGTATTGATTTCGTTTGTTGCAGACAATATCAGAAGTCGATGTATTAATGGTATGAGGAGACCCTTCATGCCAAAATCATTCCACCGGAGGTCTAAGGGTGACGTAAAATAATAAATTTGACTTCCTGAGTGAGGTATCTCTAAAAAGAACGAATCATCATTATTTAATGTTAAAATATTTTTATGGCCTATTTGGTTTTCAATCTTGTTATACCTATAGATCTGGGGAAGCGCCGATGATAAATCTCTCAAATTTAATTCCTGTAAAATGGGATTATCTCTATCGATCACATCAACAGAAAAATAAGACTCACCTGTCACGTGAACTGTTTCTATAAATTTAGGTAACTTTAAATTAGCCTGGGTTATAGAGGATAGATCTGCATAATTTTCACCTGAAAACCACAAAATACTGCCGCCTTCACTTAAAAAACGTTTCATAGATTCGATGGCTGATGGTGATAAATGTTTCGGGTCTTGAAGAATCAATACATCCGTTTCATCCAAATATATCCGATGAATTCCATCCATCACTTTTAATTCAATATCCAGAAACCGATCTTTCCCGCTAATGGATTCTAATACGGTTTTCAGCATAAATAAATCATCCTGGGAATTTGCAATCACTTTGCATGAAATTTGTTCAGGGATGGTCAATTCAAATGTTTGGGTATCATCAAAATAATAGTCATCTCTTGGAATAACTAATTTTCCTCGAACTACACCACTTTTTCCCGGGTATACCTGAAATAAAAATTCCTTACTTCTCTGGGGCTGAAAATGAGACACAATTTGTCCAACGCGTTCTTCATTTATATATAATTCCACGGGAACATTACGTCTCTCAATTGGTCCCATATTTTCGATTTTTGTAGTGAGCTTTAATAGGTGGTTTGGTAGCTTAATTTGACTGATAGCGGAAATATGGGAGATAGACACATTATCTGCCATCGATTCTTGGCCGATGAAATAAAATTGCCAACCATTAAAATCTGTTTTGAAATTTGATGGTGGTGCGATGGGAAAATCACTTAAAATATAACATTCTCTATTACCCGATGCATCTGTAACAGATTTCAATACCGAATCCACCACAGACCAGATTTTATCTCTACCGACAGCCTGTGAAATATTCCATATTGCAGGATTAATCGACATCCCTCTTTCTATAATTCCATCATATAATTGTTTGACTGGTGTTGTTTGATAAACATGAAGATTGACCAAACCGTTGAAACCTGAAACGATATTGGGTAATTCAGCTTTCACTTTGTCGAGATATGTATGACGATCATTCGTAACAGCCATGCTCGCCGAATTATCAATGATAATGACAGCAGTTGATTCATTTTCACTCGGAATCCATAGGGAATCATTCATTAGAATCGGACCAGAAACCATCAATACCAATGCGGAAATGATACCCATCCGTAGTACGATTAAAATCCATTGTCTGATTTTTAATTTCCGAATGGTTTCGTGTTCTAATGCCTTAATATGACGAATGGTAGAAAAATCAACCGTTTTTGTATGGCGAAGACTAATCAAGTGTATGATAATAGGTAGTGATACGCCTATCAGTCCCCATAATACAGCCGGAAATAAAAATGACATTAGATGGGTGTAGAGAGCATCATCATGATTGCGCCTGCCCCTAATGGAATTTTAAAATTGTCGTCCAGTGGTATCGGCAAAATTTCCATGACCATTGCCGCAACGGCACCACTCAAAGAAATGGTCATGGGCAATGTTGTTACCAATGAATAAATTATTCCAATAATAATACAGACGAACAAACCACCGAAAAATCCCTCCCAAGTTTTATTCCAAATTTTATGTTTTCCATATCGTTGACCAATTAACCCCGCCGCACTGTCTCCAAGACTCATAAAAATAAGTGCAATAATAGCGACTGGTTTTGAAAATAATATAATGGAAATAACCGCACCAATCATCACCCATGTGGCGCCAGTTAGTTTACCTTCCTGTTCATGACTCCTGAGCATCGAGTCAATAAACAAACTAAACAATGACTTTACCCACGCTACTTTATGACGCAAAATATCAAATATGATGAAAAGAACCATCAGTATAGATAATAATTTCACAAATACCCATTTTTCTGGAAAAACATAAAGATAACCAAAAGGAATTGCCAGATTAAATAAGTGAATTAATTTTCTTTTATATTCGCTTAATGGTATCATTTTTCATTAGATAGTTTGTCAAAAATGTCCTTTAAATCTAAAATGCTCACCACCAAATCTACTTGAATTGTTTGATCCAAGACTGTGCCCGGTGCAATGGACTGATCTAAAACTGTATAGGGAACTAAATCTTCATTTTGCTTATAGGATATTTTTCCCACTTTTAATCGTGCTTTTGTTAATAAAGCCTTTGCATTTTGCATACTCATTCCAAATAACTGAGGAACCTGGAAAAAATCCGGTGGCAATCCTTGGCTAACGGTAATTTGAAGACCCATACCTTTTTTTATATGATCACCCGATTTGGGAAATTGCCATGCAACAGTCCCTTTGGGATAATCAGGATTGAATTCGGTATATACAGTATCAATTCTAAGACCAATTTGTTGTAGGGATATTTCTACACTTCTTCGAGATTGCCCAACTAAATTGGGGACGATTATTAATTTTTCTGATCTGGAAATTTTTAATCGAATTGTTCGCCCCGGTTTTACTTTCGCACCTGCTACGGGATATTGATCTACTACAGTTTGGGGATTAACATCAGCTGTATAAACGGTATCGTATACCACACCTTTATATCCTTCAGTTTCCAATTCAATAAGGGCCCGGTTTAGATCTTTTCCTGTTATATCGGTCACAATTAAAGTCTTATCCTGGCGGACATAAGATGGCATGATAAACCAGTCAAATATTAAAATTAATGCAAGAGATACGATTCCAAAAGCAATTAAAAATTGTATAATTTTATTCATCATTTTTTCTTATTCGAGCAGCAAACATGCCATCAACTTTATCTCGAGGGGGAAACGTTTCCAAACATTTTTGTGCATTCAGCCAGTTATTGGGTACCAGATCTTTTCCAGAATCAATACAGAAATTATCATCTAATTTAAGAAACCACTTTACCACATTCCAATTCTCTTCCATTTCCAGCGAGCAGGTAGCATAAACCATGACGCCTCCCGGCTTTAAGAATTTAGCCATGTGAGCGATGATTGATTTTTGAATTATTACCATGGATTCCACATCTTCTTTCTCCCGCCGCCACCGTATATCTGTGCGTCTGCCCATCACGCCAGTGCCCGTACAGGGTGCATCAATTAAAATTCGATCAGCCATGGGAAAGTCATCTTCGCTCGCATCTTTTCTTTTCCATTGAATGGGCCATTTTAATTCATTTGACCTTTTTTCTCCAGTCAGCATTCGGACTTGACTAGCATCTGATGCAAATATTTTACCTTCATTTTTTATTTTTTCAACGATATAACCGGATTTTGTTCCTGGCGCTGCACAAACATCTAAAACAATATCGCCCGGTTGTGGATCTAATAATTCGACTACCGCACCGGAAGCACGATCCTGGACATGAATTAATCCTTTTGTAAATAATTCACTTTTGATCACATTTCGCAAACCGGAATCCACCCGGATGAAACAATCGGATTCAGGGCTTTGGATCGTTTCAATATCTAATTTATCCAATTGACTTAAAATCGTATTTTTAGACTCCGTCATACAATTCAATCTTAAGTCAATATGAGAAGGCATATTTAGATATTCACATAATTCAATGGTTTTATCCTCGCCAAATTGATGAATCCATTTGTCAATTATCCAGGCCGGATAGGAATACCATGCAGAAAGAGATTGTTTTTTATCTTTTTGATTAGGATCAATATTATTAGTTTTCCGCAAGAGTGCATTTACCAAACCACTAAACTTTTTCCCTAACTCTTTTTTGGTGAATTCTACCCATGAATGCACAGCCGCATGCTGTGGAACAAATTCATCCATCAATGCTTCGAAAAACCCTATTCTCAAAATAATGTGTACAGATGGATGCAGCTTATGCATCGGTTTATCTAAAAATAAATTGATCCAATAATCCAATCGCCCTTGCCAGCGAACCACTTCATTCGTTAATACCAATGATCTCGAAATGTCCTGTTGATGTAATTTATTATTTTTATAATATTGATCACGCACAGACTTTAATCGATTATTGGATCGATAATATTTTTTTAAGATTTGAAATGCATGATAGCGAGCGTCTTTCATCTCTACCCCATAGGGTCCCCCAATCTGACATGAAAACCTCTAAGGCAATCAGCCATATCCATTTTTCGTTTTCCCTCAAGATGAACTTCCATTAGTTCTAATTGACCGTCAAAACAAGAAATTGCCATTTTGTTTTTCTCCAATAATGAAATGTGTCCTGGTGGAAATGTACTTTTTTGATTGATGAGAATTGTTTGAAATATCTTTAACCTTTTTCCCATCAGGATTGTAAAAGCCCCTGGAGAAGGAGATAATGCTCTAACCTTATTATGAATATTTTCCATAGAATCAGACCAATCAATTTTACACATTTCTTTGGATATTTTGGGTGCAACAGTCGCAAGATCATTGTCTTGAAGTTTTGGTTCGACCTCTCCGTTCTCCAATAAATTTAACGTTTTGAGAATAATTTTTGCCCCTTTCTTTGCCATTTTTACTGTGAGAGATCCACAATTATCTTCATCACTAATTTTAATTTTATCCTGTAAAATAATTGATCCTGTATCCACCTTAGGTTCTATTAGAAAAGTTGTAATCCCTGTCTCTTTATCTCCATTCAACAATGCATGTTGAATGGGTGCTGCCCCTCTATATGCTGGTAAAAGTGATGTATGAATATTTACAGAACCCATGGTGGGGATATCTAAAATTTCCTTTGGTAAAATTCTGAAAGCAACCACCACAAACAAATCAGGGTTTAATGCCTTTAATTTGGTCTGAAATGACGCGTCATTTAGAGATTCAGCAGGAATGTAATTGAGCTGTAATTCAAAGGCTAATTCACCAACGGCAGTATGTTTTAATGTGCGTCCCCGACCCATGGGTTTAGGTGCATTGCTTACAACACCCAATATTTGATGTTTTGACTCGTGGAGTCCAATCAGTATTGGATTGGCAATCATGGGATTGCCCATAAAAACTATATTCATAATTCGGTTCCTTTGGAGTAAATCAGGAAGTCTGAATTAATATTAAAGAACAAATGCCTTTCGGGTTTTCGAACGAATAACGGCCCCCTGTGCTATCATTTTTAAATCATTCTCAACAGTCATTTTTACGGTTTTTGTAACGCGGTCCACAATAAATACTCCCTTAAGATGGTCAATTTCATGCTGAATTGCTCGAGCTAAAAGGCCACCCATTTCTTCAATATGTTCGGTTCCGTTTTCATCTCGATACTTAAATTGAATAAACTCTGGCCGTTTTACTTCTAATCGAACATTCGGAATGGATAAACATCCTTCTTCAAACCAAGACTCTCCACTGCTTTCCATAATCTCACCATTGATAAAGATATGAACACTTTCTGTTTCTTCCTCAATACCAGATATATCAATAATGAAGAGATTTAAATCGACACCAATTTGATTGGCAGCCAGACCGACACCACTTTCTTCATACATCGTATCAAACATGTCATCGATTAATGATGATAGTTTTTTAAAATCTTTTACGGGTTTGCATACTTTCCGAAGTATGGGATCCCCATAATGAACAACTTCTCTTACAGCCATTAATTCTGAGTCTCAATCACTTCTGTCTCTGAATCATCTACCGAACCCACTTGTCCGGCAATTGCAGATCTGTTGACTGTCATATTTGTGTTTTTATCCACTTTCAGGATAACTGATTTTTTTTCTTTGCCTTTAAATCCTGCAATAGTGCCATGGATACCGCCAATAGTCACGACGTGACTTCCTTTTTTTAAGTCTTCCAACATTTTTTGTTTTACTTTTTGACGCTTTGCCTGTGGGCGAATCATCAATAAGTAAATAATGGCCAATATAATGACCATGGGTAAAAAAGTTAAAAAACCGCCACCTTGAGCACCTTGTCCACCAGCAAATAATTGTATGAAATTCAATTGTTTCTCCTATTTTTTGAACAGTAAAATTACCGCGGAAATACGAATTTATTAAAAGTTAAACAGACTTTTTCAGACAAATTTCAAATGTAGTCCCTTTGCCGATTTCACTTTGAATTACTTTGATTTCTCCACGATGAATTTCACCTACAATGCGGTTGACCAACGAGAGACCAAGCCCCCATCCTCTTTCTTTAGTACTAAACCCTGGCCGGAATATATTTTTCCAATCTTTTTTCCGTATCCCCGACCCATTATCTTTTAACTGGATTATTCCACTATTATCATCTGAATATATCAATATTTCTACTGTTCCCTTTTCGCCTTTTATTGAGTCAATGCCATTGCGGATCACATTTTCTATAGCCCATCCAAGGAGGGTTTCATTGCCTTCAATAAAAATTTCCTCTGAAGATGTAACCGTTAGTTCAATTTCTTTTCCCAATGATGGCATTCGTTTTTTTAAATATTCCGTTTGCCGATTAACCAATTCTTTTAGGGAAATACTATTTAAATCGGTTTGACTACCCATTTTACTAAATCGGGTTCCAATTTGATTCAACCGTTCTAAATCAGATTCCATTTCTTGGACAACATGGGACGATTCTTCTGGATGACGCTTTATTCGATCAACCCATCCCATCAATGCTGAAACAGGTGTACCCAGTTGATGAGCTGTTTCTCTGGCCATCCCAACCCATATATTACGTTTTTCGCTGTTTCGAATGGAGTTAAATCCCATGAATCCAATGAAAATAAACATGGCTACTACACCGATTTCCAGATAAGGCAGCCATTGCAGTTTCCTAATAAGATCTGAATCACCATAATGTAAAAACCCTAATGGAATAGACTGTCCTAATATTTGATCATGGTATGAGATAGGAATTGGATCATTCTGTCGATCCATGGCACCCATGGGTTTCTTGAGCTGATCCGGTGATTCAATACCTGAAATGTTCCTCGAATAGATAGGTACATTTTTGGCATCGGAGTAAATAATGGGAAATTGTACTTTTTTGATAATTTCGTCAAAAACAAAATTTAAATTAGTATCCGAATCCTCATTGACTGTTTTTGCAATTATTTCTGAATATAGTTTTACAATATCTCGATTGTCATTCCTTAAACGATTTACAATTGTATTTGAATAACCCAATAGGCCGATGATGAGAATCAATCCAACAAAAAATAGTCCAACTTTTATATTATTGTTATTACGGTAGCTATTCATCTTTCTTTCGCCTGACATATCCAAACCCAATCAGTCCAAGGGATAAACCAAAGGATGTAAAAGAAATAGTCAGTCCCTTTTTGAAGGAGGATTTATCATAAATAATATCAATTGTATGATTCCCAGCTGGGACCTCAACACCACGCAGTATTCCATTCACTTTATGCGTTTGAATTTCTTTACCATCCATCATCGCTTTCCACCGAAGAGGATAATACACTTCACTTAATACCAAAAATTGGTTCCCTTCAGATTCTGTAGAAATAGTAAATCGATGCACTGTTCGATCAAATTGAGTAATAGTCGCCATTGAGTTTTCGGAAATATCGATTTGTTCACTGATATATGCCGTTTTTCTCGGATCAAAATCCGGTTGAATTATTTTTTTCCAAATAGTATCATATGGTACTGATTGAGCTTCACGAACAAACCAAACACGGGGCAAAGAGTTCTCAAGTTCGAATACAGCAACGGGCATTTCCCCGCGGGTTGACCTCATTTTCCCTTCTTTAACCAATTTTAGTGATGGATGGTTTATCTTCTGTGGACTAATAAGATATTTTACATTTAACATTTGCAGAACAGGAATCGCAGCAGCATTCCCAGTTTTGGATAAGAATGTATTGTAACCCTTTAACTTTGCCGGGTGATATCCTCCCACCGATTCTAATCCGAAAGCCGCAAAACGACTTTCACCAAACAAACTGCCAATGGGATAGATTCTAAAAATACTATCGTCATCTTTTAAGAATTGAATGATATCGTCTTCTTTGAAAAAGCGATCAACAACACGTTTGGACATCAGTTGTGATCCTCGCCCACTGGAACGATTCGGTTGAATAATTTTAAAATTAACAATTCCAATATCAACGATCGCTAAGGAAACTGTTACCGCCATCAACATCGCTTGAGATACTTTACGATTAATCCAAAGCCAAATAAGCACCATGAGTGAGCCTGAAAATAGAATCATTAACCAGGCATCATTTAACCACAAATTCCATCGAAGATTATTCAAAGCTTGTGCTGCACGTGGTTCCTGTATCAGAGGCGGAGAAAAACTTCCCCTTACGGCTGATCCAATGGCAGTTCCGCCCAACACCATTCCAATGAAAAACACCCCTATGACACCAGCCATTCCCCAAAACCATTTAGGGATTTTACCTTCTTTTAATTTCACCAATTCATCCAACCCAAAAGCGGCTAAAACAGCCACATTAAATTGAAGTAAAATGAGTATCATATGGGGAACACGAAACTTATTAAAGTATGGAAAAATGTTAAAAAATAGGTCGTAAACCAAACTGAAATGTTTCCCGAATGAAATAAATAAGGCAAATGCCGATGTGATCACTAAAAATTGATGAATCAATTCCCATTTTCGAAAAAGACCTATTATTGCTAACAATAGAATAATAATACCCATATAATTTGGATAATCCGTGAATGGCATAAATCCCCAGTAAGGTTGACCGCCGAATCCAAAGGCAGAAGGAATAAAAAATGTCAGTATTTCTTTCGGATGGAATGACCACCCAGTGGCATAATTATAGTCCGCGCCGCCACCCGCTGAACCACCTCGTACAGAAAACGGAGTATATTCCATGGCCGGTAAATAAATCAATAAAGACAGTCCCACACCCAGAATACAGGCAAAAACAAATAATCCAAATCCTTTCCCCAATATGGAGCGATCTCCCTTGATCCGAATTCCATTGATCAAAATGAGTAAACTATAAGCACCAATTAACATCCACGTATAATATGCTATTTGTGCATGGGCACGTTGAAGTTGAAATCCGAGCAGCAAGGCCAACCACCCCATATTCCAAGTACTCGGATTTTGCCACAATCGCACCGTAAACCATAAAATCCATGGGATATAGGCTGCTGTCATCATTTGGCTTCCATGGCCAAATACAACCATAGTTACCATGTACGGTGTTATCATGAATGCAGCGGCACCAAGTCCAGCGGCCCATTCAGAACATTTAAAATGGCGCAATAATAAGAATCCACCGATGCCTGCAAATAATAAATGGAGGAGTTGAATCATTATTCCTGGGAGGAAAAACAGTTTAAATAAATATTCCGGGAAATATAGCTTTGATAAACTGGTGAATGCTTCTCCGGTTGGCATGCCGCTGAAAACCCATGGCTGCCATTGTGGTAGTTCACCTGATGTATCCGAAAGTTCATTTAATGCGATCCCTATAGCCTTGGGGCTTAAACTGTCGGGAGAGCCAAACGTTTTACCGCCAAAAATAACCGGTTCGAATAATATGGCAATAATAATAAACATCAGGCCAGTTGCAATTACTACAGGTCGTTTCCAATCTAATTTCATTTTTTATTTTCGTCCTTTTAAGACTTTAAGTCCTTTTAAAAAATCTAAATCTTCCTCTTCAACTTTTAAGATCCACAGAATGAATCCATAAACTCCAACGGAGAATATTCCTGCCAATATTAAGGTAATCAACGTATGGAATGGCATAATGAAATCTTTAATGAAAAATAGTCCGGTAAAAACGATTAATCCAGCCAAAATGGGCTTAATCACTTTTCGGTCTATGAAGTTCATCCTCAAAATTATTTGCACTTCAATAATTCGTGCAAATCCCAGTATAGTCAGGGAAATTAAAGTAGCTATCGCAGCACCTACGATACCATACTTTGGAATGAGAAATATATTTAAACCAAAATTAAGTCCAAATGCCCCAATGGTATTCCACAATACCAATTTTGTATGCCCAGACATACTTAATGCCGGTCCCGCTGCTCCAAGCACAGCTTGGATAAATGTGGCACCTGTCAAAATAACCAATATTTTTGCACTGGGCAAATACTCCGGTCCAAACAATAACAACACTTTACCGGGGAAAATGATAAATACTGCAGAAATCGGAATGGCACATATCAATAGCCAACGGCTCACCAATTTATAAGTATGGTCCATCTTTTTCCGGGCACCCTCCCCATGGAATTGGGCCATCATTGGGGCATAAATACTAATAAATGAAAGCAGTAAAGCCTGGAGTAATCCGGCCGTACGCGCTGCGGGATGATACAATCCCACAGTGGTTGCATCCGTAAAATACCCTAACATGAGAATATCCATCCAATGCATGAATGTTTGGAGGATTATTACAAACATTAGGGGATAAGAATATTTTAATAGAGATGTGTCAAATTTTGATTTCACGATTTGATTATTGGTTACACCGGAAACCCTCTTCAATACACTTATCATAACAAAAAATCCGATGATGCCCGTAATAAGTAAGGGCGCCATGACCGCAGATTCTGCAGAAAAAAACCAATAACACACCACCATACTACCCAAAAGGATGGTCGGATTTAAAAACTGTGTGACCAACGTTTTATACTTGAGTCGTTTATACCCCTGAGTTGCAAAGGCAGAAACAAGCGTTAATGCATTAAATGGAATTGCAATGGCAAATACAATAATTACCGATATTAATAGAGGAGGTTCATTTAGGATTTGAGTCACGATGAATCCTGAGGAAATGATGAGTACTATCATAATGATTAACGAAAATGTGATCGTCATTTTCAGAGTTGAAGCGATCAACTTTTGAATTTTTTCCGAATCTGAATCCGGGTTCAACCGGCTCACAAATCGCATAATTCCAGTCTCCAGCCCCATCTTTCCCAATACCTCAGAAATCAGCATGATGGCATTCGCCATGGAGTAGATTCCAAGAAATTCTGCTCCAACCCAACGGGCTAAAAGTGCCGTATATAAATATCGGTTCACATTCCCGTACACCAAACCTGAGAATGTAATGGTGGCTTCTTTGGCTATTTTACTGGCGGTATTCATCGGGATAAAGTTATTCTAAGCCCTTTCAAAAATCCATACCAACACCAGAAAATCGCAGTTATTCCATGTTTTTTTCTTAATAGATCCTTAAGAGCAACACCATTTAAATAAAATAATCCAGGTATCATATTTTTAATCATTCCATGCTTTCTCATAAAGTATACTGTGTTATGTGCCCGGAAATACATGCCTTTGGAGGCTGAATCAGATCTCGTCCCTCCTGTTGGTATTCTTAAATGTTCAATCGTAGGCATCGGAGAATACCAAATTTTCCCACCATTTTCTCTAATGGTATATCCAAAATCCCCATCTTCTAACATTGCATTTCCAATAAAATTTTTATCAAATCCACCTATGTCCAAAAACTTGGATCTTTTTACAGCAAAATTTCCGCCGGCAGCCCATTCACAATCACCACTCTCATCGGAAACAAAATTTTTGAGTGTTTTCCCATACCAGGTAATCCATCCACCAACGATGGATTCGTTCTCCTTAAACATATCAGTATTTTTTTCAATCACTTTTCCTCCAAAACACCAAATTTTTTGATCTGCAGATTTGAAAAGATCCATATATGATTGAACTAAATTACTATCGGGAATACTATCATCATCAATGAAAACCAGAATGTCTCCTTTTGCATTTTCAGCACCAACATTGCGTGCATTAGGCAATCCAGTTTCCATTATTTTTAAATACTTATACTCAAATATATCATTTTTAAAATTTTCAAGATTGCTATCTTTTTCTATTGTTTGATCAACAATGATTACTTCAAACCCAGAGATGGATTGCCCTGTAATATATTGGAGAGTCTGGAAGACAATTTCCTGACGATTATAGGTGGGTATAATAAGGGAAACTTGATTTAGGGGTAACATTATTTGAACTTAAGGGTAATGGATTCAAGAATATATTTTATATAGGACCGAATGGGAAGATGGTAATTTGTTTTTCTCTTATCCTTTGCAATCTCAATTAATTCGTTCGCGAAAACCTTTGCAGATCGCCCATCTTTATTCGCCACATGAAAATCTAAAAACTTTTCCGCCTGATTTAGCCAATTTTCTCCATTTGAAAAAACGTCAATTAAGGCCTCTCTTAACTCATTTTTATTGGTTGCTGTCGGAAACCCACCCATTGCATCTAAGAATGTTGGTTGCATCTCTTTATGGGGATTATAATAGATTGCAGGACAGCCCAATAATAGAGCTTCTATAATTGCTGTACTAAATCGACTGACAAAAACGGACGATGCCTTAATCAAATCGTAAAGGCCGTCCCCGAAAATATTTAATCCTGATAAATCCGTAACATCGCCAATATGCTGGCTGATTTTGTATTTTACTGGTAAAGATTCTGTCGTTTCAACAATATCATCAATCCATTGTTTAGCAATGTCAGCATAAAGACCATAGGAAAAGTTGCAGTTTATTCCCACAAGGTTATTGGCTTGTTCTACACTTTTTTTAGTTTGATTCAGGAATCCATCAAAACGTGGAGAACCGGTTACCTTTGTTTTTTTTGTCTTAAAAAAATGCTTATCATACTCTCCCAACAAAAATACATAATCCACTTTTTTGTATGGATAACGCTTTTCTCCAGGATATCCATGTTCTAAATGGGTATCAAGATAATCTTGGGCACCCTCAATATGACCAATTGTGGGAATGTTTCTTTTTTTGGCATCTTCAACAGCCCGTTTGGGCCATCCTCCCCAGTCATTCATTACAATCAATGCATCCGGTCTTTCACGTCCAAAAATTTGTGGTGTATAGGGAACCGAAAGAATATTATTTTCATCTGCGATTTCTTTAATCTGGGACTCCAGAATTTCTCCACGGCCATAATATTTCAAATGATCTGAATAGATAATACTGGCATTGTGATTCCCTAATTCTTTTATAATTGGAACAAACGTATTCACATGGTATGGTACATGGGGGAAAAAAAGAAATTTATACACTTAAACTTATGCTTTATTCGTTTTTTCTAGAGTAGGATTTAATGCAATATTATTCCATCTTCTAATATAATAATAAAGGTTAAGTGACCAAATTTTACTATATTTTTTTGCTTGCCCAGCAAGATTACCCCATAATGTATCATCCCGAGCAGCGATTATATTCCCCCATGTATCATCTGAAATCGATTTAAAATCAGAATAAACAAACTTGCACCACTTATGGGGGCCACCATATTTTTTTAGTGGATTCCAAACTGATACCATAACATTATACTTTTTTTCTTCAAAAAACCTGATTAAATCATGCATTGTATAATTGAGTAATTTTGTTTTTCTATATTCATATTCACACATGACTATGCTTGGATTAATCCTGGTCCAATCTAATCCTTCTAAAACTTGTTTGTCATGACCTTCAACATCAATTTTCAGGTAATCAATCTTATCAATGTTGTTTTCATCGCAGTATGCTTTTAATGTTGTGGTGTTTACTGTTTGAGACAATTCATGGAATTTAGAAAATTTTAACAAACTGCCCACTCCGGTTGATTCATGGCTTGAATAAAAATCAACTTGATTTTGAATTTTGTTTGATACTGCTTCAGAATTAATAATTATAGATTTATTTCTGGTACGTTTTTTTAATCGTGAATTGTTTCTCTGGTCTGGTTCAAATGCATGAATAACCCATCCATCATTCAAGAAAGGTAACAATGCATCACCTTCGCATGCACCTACATCTATCATTAATGGAAAACCTATCTGTTCTTTTGAAAGAACGGAATGAATTATATAAGTTTCGTTAGGTACAATTCTTTTTTTAATAAAGTCCGGTAAAATTTGCAAAATGGTAATAATCTTATTTTTTAAAATTTATGAAGTGATTCAGCAATTTTGAAGTCCTCCATATCGTCAATATCAAAAGATTCGACTTTATTTATTTCAAACATCCTTGGATTTGTCCCAATTCGGTTTTTTATTTTTAAAAACTTTTCTCTATTAAAAATATATATGCAAGAATTTTCAAAATACATTGGTTCCATATCTTGGGTGCGTAGCAATTCACCCGGGTTATGATTAATCGGTTTTGTTTCACAATCCCAAAATCTCATTTGCAATGGTGTGACGGAAAAAAGAGAATCATTTTTCGGATAGTTTGACTGAAATGCTTCGACCGCTTTAATAATTGTCTGTTTTCCAAGGAGCGGATTGGTGCTATGGGTTTGTAATATGAACTCTGAATCTACCTGTTGTAAAGAATGATGAAGCACAAGATTCATCGGAATCTCACCCGCCTTTAAATGATCGGGACGATCAATAATTATTACCTGTGGAAAATTTTTGGGTGCTTCACCTTTGACAGCATCAATATTCGTATCAATTATGACTGAATCAAATATTTCGCAATCAATCAAATTATTAATGATGTAATGATAAAGCGGTTTTCCATTAAAAGAACGAATATTTTTATTCAATATACGCTCACTATTATTTCGCATTGGGACGATCGCTGAAATACTTTGAGCCATTTTATTCGGTACTTAGATGGGAATAGGCGCCACCATCAACAACTAAGGAACTACCCGTTATAAATGAGGATTGATCATGATCGGATAGGAAATAAATAGATTTAGCCACTTCTTCCGGTAAACCAATCCGCTTCAAAGGTGTGCGAGATTTATAATTTTCTAGCATCTGATGTTCCTCTTTTGAAGAATTGCAAAACCGCCGGATACTTTGGCGGAGCATCGGAGTATCAATGGCACCTGGCAAAACGGCGTTAACCCGAATGCCAATCGGTGCTAGATCAATGGATAATGACCGAGTTAATGCTAATAAAGCGCCCTTGCTAGCAGCATAAGAGGACATATTCATCGATGTTGCCAATGCATGAATTGAGCATACATTAACAATGGCACTCTTATCTTTTTTCAAAATATTAGCTGCTTGTCGGGCAATAAAAAAGGCTGGATATAAGTTAGAACGAAATACATGGTCCCAATCTTCTATACTTAATTCCTGTAAAGATTTAAATAATTGAATGGCGGCATTGTTAACTAAAGCGTCAAGTTTGCCATTAATGGAATTAAAAATTATTTTGTTATTGGCCTTATCTGAAATATCACCTTGAATAAAATTAATCGGCAATGTATCTTCCATCTCCTTGATATCTGTACCAATAACCTCCCACCCTTTTGCGTGGAATAGCTTGGCAGTTTCTAGCCCAATTCCGCCGGCGACTCCTGTAATCAATACCTTTTTTGTCATATCAAATTACTCCTAATCCCGTTAATAAATTGTTCACTGTATTCTCATGCACATACTCCCGCACACTGGGCGCAGAATTAGAATTGTGCGGTGTTAACAATACATTATCCATCCATCTAAGTGGGTTCTGAGGGTCTAATGGTTCTTTTTCAAACACATCCAATCCGGCCCCAAATATTGTCTTAGAATTTATTGCTTTAATTAAATCTAATTCATTAATTAAGGGTCCTCGCGCTGTATTAATGAGAACCGCGTTAGATTTCATCAAATTAAAGTCCTCAGCGCCGATAATATGTTTTGTTGTCTTATTTAGGACACAATGAAGACTTACAAAATCTGAATTGCTTAACAGGGTATCCTTGGACACCATTTTGGTGCCTGTTTCTTTAATATATTCTGTTGATATCTCCCTAATATCATACCCATAGAGTTCCATCCCAAAAGCTTTCCCAAAGCGAAGAACTTCCTTCCCTATACTACCTAGACCAATCACACCCAGGGAAGATTCAGATAATGAAATACTTTCCACTTTCTCCCATTTACCCTTTTTCATCAATGTATTTTGAATGTGAATGTTTCGCGCAAAAGACAGGATATATCCAAAAACTGTTTCAGCGACCGGTCTAATAAATGCATCGGCCGTATTCAATACTTTAACACCGTGCTTCTTTGCTGATTTTAAATCAATGGAATCAATTCCTGTCCCCCATTTTGAGATTACTTTCAACTTAATGGCTTTTTCAAAAACTGCTGAAGTGAACTGATCATCTCCGGCAATAACACCATCATATTTATGAATAATTGGAATTAAATCAGATTCAAAACATTTTTCCTCTACATCGAACATATCAAATTCAATATGGTGCTGATTTAATATATCAGAATATTTTAATGGTACGGGTTGAAAATAAGGCGCTGTAATTAGAATTTTCATTTTTAAAGGGACTTTAATATTGCGCGTGCTGGCGCGCCGTCTGCATTAAGAATTTTTAGCGGTAGACAACTTAACTCATACATTCCTTGTTTTGGTTCTGTAAGATCCAGTCCTTCAATTATAACGACATCCTCCTTGAGTAATATCTTGTGCACATCATGGATTTCATCAAAGATAGAAACTGATAAATAGTCAATTCCAACAAGTTTAATACCGTGATCAACAAGCCACCGGGCTCCGCTTGTGTTTAACCCGACATAGCATTGATTAAAATATGATTGTTTCCACCAACTTCCATTATCAGTTTTGATTAAGAGCTTAATTGTATTTTGAGGGATATTCGCCTCCTTCAATACTGTCTCTGAAATCGTAGCTTCATTCTTGACATCTAAAACAAAAGCATCTCCACAAAGATCATCTAAGGAGATTTCCTCGATTGTTTTCCCATCCATCAGAAAATGAAAGGGCGCATCAATATGGGTACCTACATGTATATCCATATCAATCAATGTTACATTTGATTGATATCCATCATTAATAGATTTTTTTTGAATTTGGGAAAATCCATTACTCCCCGGCCAAATGGGAATTTTATTGGTAAGGGGAACACTGATATCAATTATGGTCATATTTTATAAGGCGGTCATCATCATTTAACGTACCTCTTCCTTTTTGTCTAAAAAAACCGTGGGGAAAATAAAAATGATTTTTCAATTTTTTTGAAATTTCACCCGCTTGGTGATATCCTGAATAAGTACCCCAAAATTGATTGAATCGAAAAAGTGGGATTGAAGCAAATGCGTGAAAAAACTTTTCATCATGAATACTGTGATAATAATCAGAAATAGTATTTGAAAAAAACATCCAAATAAAAGAAATAAAAGAAAAACTTTCACTGGGATAAATAAATTTAAATGCAATTGCTTCCCGTTTATATCGATTTCTTATTTGAGAATATGTTTCTTCGTGCACATGGATTATCCCTGCATCTTTAGCATAAATAATTTTATACCCCTTTTTCGAAATCTTTTTAGCCCAATCCAAATCTTCAAGCCCTGTTAACTCTTCATCATAATTAATTTTATCCCAAATTGATTTCCGAATTGCTGCATTCGCATTATTACAAAAGAGATTATTTTCACTCGATTGATTAGAATTTGGAAACCATTTCTTAAACACTTGGAGTTCTGAATATTTTGTTAGATTATTTCCTCTTTGTTTTCCATAAACTAATCCTACCTCGTTTTTTTGAAATGGATTGATCATGAGTTCAAGCCAATCATTATAAATTGGATAAACATGGGCACTGGCAAAAACGATAATTTCGTTACTTACGGCACGACATCCAATATTTAATGCACGGCCAAAGGAAAAGCCTTCTGATTGAATCGATAATATTTTTACAGGAAACTGAGATGCGACAGAAAGTGTAGCATCTGTTGATCCAGAATCCACTATAATTATTTCCAAATCCTTAATCGTTTGTTTCATTATCCCTGTTAAAAGTTTTCCGATAAACTTTTCTTCATTAAAACAACGAATCAGAACAGAACATGAATTTTTATTAAGCTGCATTTTTATTTTTCTTATCAAAACCCATTTAGTGGACTCATCTTCAAATAATAACTTTTAGTATAAATGGCCACCATGAATTCGTTACTTTTTACTCATAATCATAAATTGAAATTTAATCAATACTGAATAAATAAATTCTATAATACTCACCATCATCGCCAACGGAAGTGAGAATGGAATTTGATATGGTTCACTATGTTTCGCCACCAATTTCATTTTCCCCTTATGTTTTCTTTTCCATTTAGAAATAGAAAACTGCCCTCCCATGGAAGCCGATACTTTATGCCACACTTTTGATTCGGGAATAAAAACAATGTCACCACCTCTTTTTTTAAACCGAAGTGATAAATCTACATCCTCTGCATACATGGGGAAGGACTCATCAAACATACCAATTGACTCAAAATCTTGAGCGCGCATGCAAATACAGCACCCGGTGGCATAATCAATTACCCGGTTTTTTGAATAATCATGAGAATCTTTCTTCCGGATTCCAATATGCCGAATCATTCCTGTCCATAAATTGACGATCCCTCCGGCAAACCAAATGGTTTCCGGCTTATCCGCGTAATATATTTTGGGCGCTGTTTGTTTTGTGTTGGATTTTATCTCTAATTCATTAATGAGTGGCTCCACAAAGTTGGAATCAACGATAGTATCATTATTCAGGAAAATGGTGTAATTCGCTTTGTTCGCGGTAGATTGAAACCCCGCATTATTTCCTCCGGCAAACCGAAGGTTTGTGGGAAATTCAATAATGTCTGTTTTTGGATATTTCTCTTTTATTGAAACAACAGAATCATCCGTAGAGCCATTATCGATCACAATTACATTCGCATTGGAATATGTGATTTTTTCAAGGGATGCCAGACAATCTAAAGTCAAATCTCTCCCATTCCAATTCAAGACAAATATGTTTACCGATTTCGCCATTATGATTCTACCAACTCCAAAACAACTTTCACAAAATTATCCCAGGAAAACCGTTTTTTATATTCATTAATATTTTGGGAAAAGAAATACGGATTCATATTAAAATATTTTACAATACTATCAGCAATTGAATTTGGATTCGGTTCACAAATGAACCCAGTTTCACCATCCACAACCACTTCTGGAAGTCCACCCACGTTGGATACAATCACAGGAATATCAAAATGGTACGCAATTGGAACTACCCCACTTTGGGTTGCCGATTTATAAGGAAGGGCAACTAAATCGGCGGCACAAAAATATTGATTCACTTTTTCATTCGGCACAAATTCAAATCGGAAATCAATTACATCAGATACACCATTATCTTCTGCCAGTTGAATATATTTATTTTCATCCCCGTAGCATTCTCCCACCACCAGAATCTTAAAATTATCAATCTTATTTTTAAATAATTTTGCAGATTCAATCAAAATATCCAACCCTTTATAACTTCGAATTAATCCAAAATTAAGAATAACTTTTTTTTCCGTAACACCTATCATATCCTTTGCTTTTTGCTTTTCTATGGATTCACCAAAAATATCATAAATAGGATGAGGAGTTCTCCGATATTTCGGATTCGGCTCAATCTTCAACAAATCATTTTCGACTGTTTTTGACATGACAACAAACCCATCACAATAATTAAAGAACCTTGCTGTCATTGCTGAATCCAAAGGACGGGATTCATGAGGTGTGATATTGTTGCAATTCACAATGACAGTCGCACCACAACCTTTCTTCACCCCTTTGGTAATGGATGCAAACGCCGGTGCGAAAAATGGCATCCAATATTGGAAAATGACAATGTCTGGTTTCTGACTGTTTATAAACTTTACTGTCTTCTTCCAAGAAAATGGATTAATCGAATTAATCATGGCTTTTGATTGTTTACCTTCAAAATCAAAGAATTGTGTTTTTCCCGGAAATAATATCTGGGGATATTGTAAGGAAAATGAAATGCGATGCACCTCATGATTATTGGAAAGGGTTTCTGCCAAAGAATGATTAAACATTGATATTCCTCCCCTTAAGGGTGGAAAAGGCCCTACAAGAACAATACGCATAATAGAGAAACTAACCGATTAAGATTAAAATAATCCCTTGACCCGGGATTCCTTATCTTGATTTGAATTGGCAATCATTTCGCCAACCAATCCAATAGAAAAGAATTGAATTCCGACAACAATTATTAACACACCCAACATGAGTAATGCTATATGTTTCGCGAAGGGTTCTCCCATAAAATATTTTAAATATAAAACGTAACATTCTATAGCTAAACCAATGAGAAAGGTAAAAAGCCCAATTTGACCAAAAAAGTAAATGGGACTTTGTATATATTTTGATAAAAATAAAATTGAAATTAAATCAAAAAACCCGTGGAATAATCGTGCGCCACCATATTTTGTTTCACCATGAATCCTCGGTCGATGATGAACAATAATTTCCGTAACCTTAAACTTTTTCTGTCCTGCAAGTGCTGGTATATAACGATGTCTTCCGCCATATATATCTAACGTTTTAACCACAGCTTTTCGATATATCTTTAGTCCACAGTTAAAATCATGAATATTAACACCTGTAAATAATCGTGTCACAAAATTAAATAATTTGGAAGGGACTGTTTTTGAGATAGGATCCTTACGATCTTTTTTCCATCCAGACACAAGATCATATCCCTCCTCCAGTTTTCTAACTAAATTGGGTATTTCCGCTGGATCATCCTGCAAATCTCCATCCATGGTAACAATGTAGTCACCTTCTGCATATTTAAATCCTTCTGACAAAGCTGCAGATTTTCCATAATTACGGTGAAACTGAATAAGGTTTATATGGTTATCCGTTTCACTCAATAATTTTACAAGATCGACTGAGCCATCAGTAGAACCATCATCTATAAATAGAATTTCATATGCTTCGAATGATGATAATGACTGGCTTAATTGTTGGTGAAGTTCCCTTAAAGATTCCATCTCATTATAAACAGGAATTACAACAGAAATTTTCATGAATTTACCTTTATGGTGGGGATGGATTCGGGAATTTTTCGGATAAGATGAGGATATTGAACATCATATTCACGGTCCATTATGATTAATTCAATTTTTTGGTTTTCATCCTCCATGTTGAATGTAACATGCTCAATCAACGGACCATGTTCCGTTTGGTTAGATCTAAATTGAATTCCACCTGAAATTTGTTCCGATTGGTTTTTTATTCTTTCCGGATCGGAGAAAATGGACGGTATTTCTCCCCATAAAAAAGTACGCATATCATTCGGTCGTATTATTTCAAAAAACGGTAATGAAATAAGAATAGACGCTTGATCATATCTTCTATTGTGAAGCATATCCCATGCATCAATTGTTTCATTTCCTAAAATGAGAAATAATGTTTTTCTGCCAATCAAATCTTTAAATTGAATGTAAGCTGTATCCCGTGAAGCAGTAAACGTAAAATTCAATCGTCCCTGGATATCTCCTTCCGAAAGAATATACCCTTTTCCCCGACAAAATATTTTGTCATCTATTTTTGGAAAAACCATCCCTTGGTCTATAGTCTCACCCGGACCTATAATGGGTCCTTGGGTGCATCCCATGATAAGTGTGAACAAAATGAAATGGAATTTATTCAGGAGAAACCTTATTTATTAACCGGGTGTTATCTTTGTCCAAACTAAGGGCACGCTTATAAAAATCCAGTGCATCTTCAGTTTTTTGAAATTTCATGAGGACATCTCCGAGATGCTCAAGAACAATCGCATTCTCTCCATTGATCTTTATTGATGATTCAATATACTCACGAGCTTTTCCATGGTTGTCTAATTTGAAATATATCCATCCAATTGTGTCCAGATAAGATGCGTTTTCAGGCTCCAAAGTGATTGCTTTTTTAGCCAGGGTGAGCGCCCTTTTTAATTCGTGATTTCTTTCCACTAGACTATATGCATAATTATTAAATGCTTGTGCATCCGTACTGTCCGTGTTTATGAGACGAAGATAAATTTCATCTGATTTTTCCCACTCCTTCACTTCATCATAAAGAATAGCCATAGAATGAAGCACATTGGGCGAGTCCGGTCGAATAGTGAGTGCTCTTGAAAAATATCTTCGTGCATCATCAAATTGTTTTAACTGGTTATGGCTCAGTCCCAGCAAATACTGAATTGAATAAATTTTATTAAATGTATCCGAAACTGGCTCAAGAATCGAAATGACATGCTCAGGCTTCTTATCTTCCAAATACACCAATGATCGACTATAATACCCCCGCCAATCTTCCGGAAAATTAGACACCAGTTTATCCGCAACTTTTGAGGCATTTTCATGATTATTTTCATCCATGTATAAATCAAATAGTGGAAAATAATAGTTTGGATTTTTAGGGGTAGCTTCAATAGCCGTTTCAAGTAGACTCAATGCTTCTTCTTTTTGACCCGCGCGATACATTAATAACCCCATTTGTGCCATGCGATCGGGAGATTCTCCATATTCAACATTCATTGATTTTAATACATCAATTCCTTCTTGATAGTTTTTTGAATTCATTATTAAATCAATATACATCCCCATATACTTGGGTTGATCTGGATCCAAGAAAGTTAAACGCTTGAAAACGGATTGTGCTTGAATATAATCTTTGTTTTGATGAGCCAATCGACCGCTGGTTTCCAATAAATCCAAACGTGAAGGTTCCAATTCAAACGCTTCCAAATAAAGTTTGCCAGCCCCAGAAAAGTTTCGTTTTACTTTTTCAAGTTCAGCCAGAGCGATGATATATTTTACATCATCCGGTTTTAGTTTATTCAATTGAGTGAATGGTTGTTGAGCAGCCTCATATTTTTTCTGCAGAATATATTGATCTGCCAACATCTGAAGTGCCTGTTCATCTGATGGATCTAAACCAATCGCAATATTTAGATGTTTTTCAGCCATATCCGGTTTACCCAAATTCCAAAATGATTCCGCAATGGATGTATGGATGGCCCCGACACCAGGATCCAATTCAAGAGACTGTTGAAACTCTAAAATAGCCATGGAAAAGTCACCTTGATTCATCATCATTTGACCATCCATAAAGTGACGCAATCCCTCCGGGTTGGGAGCTTTTTCTACTGCTGATTCCAGCTTTACCTTGTCTTGGAGGTTCGATATTTTAGGTACTGTTGTCCCACACCCAAAGAATATTAGTAGAAATAAGAGAATGAAATTTAACTTAAATATTTTCATACGGTTTTGTTCTCGAGAATCTAAACATTAAACAAGCTCAAATGTTCCGAAAATGAATGCGGTTTTTACATTTCCAGAGCAATAGTAACATCATTCCCACCCTGCGCTTTTGTTTCATACATAGCCTTGTCAGCTTTAGCGATCAAACTGCGTACTTTTTCTGCATGATGGGGAAAACCTGCCATTCCAGCGCTAATGGTTATTTTGACGGCTATACCACCCTCTAAAAACGTTTTTTCAGCAATGGATTTTACAATTCTTTGTGCAAGAGGTAAACATTCTTTAATGTCCGTATTAACGAGTAAAACTGCAAATTCTTCTCCGCCGTATCTTCCCACTATATCAATAACACGCACATTTTCATTAATGACTTTAGCCACTTCCCGCAGGACATAATCACCATACAAATGTCCGTAATTATCATTTACCAATTTAAATTTATCTAAATCCAACACGACCAATCCCAACATTTGGTTAAATCGGCCAGCACGACTTATTTCCTCTTCGAACCGATCTAAGAATGCCTTATGGTTTAACAACCCTGTTAACCCATCATGAATCGAAGTAAGATGGACTTTTTTATACTCTTGCTGCCAATTGAGGATTGAGCTTACTGTACCGCACAATAGTTCAAGTAACCGTACATCCGAATCTGAATAAATTCTCGATTTTAATCGCTCCATCGTTATGGCGCCTATGGTTTCATTGTTGAATTTAAGTGGAACACTGAGAACGGACATAAAATTAAAGTCTCGATTGTCTCCCGGTTTAAACCGATTCATCTCAGGAAAATCCTCAAACCATTCATTTGAACAAATGGTTTTTCCATCCTGGATTACCAATCCATGTAGCGTATTTTGGATATGGAATTCTTCTCCTTCATCAATATCATCATGAAGACCATCGACCAGTTTAATCATTCCTTTATTCTTGTCCTCTGCAGACAATACGATCGTCAATTTATCATATTGGAAAAAGGCACGGCATAATACCCGTATAGATTGAAATAGTTCTGATTCGTCCGATTTTACTTCTAATTGATCAAATAAATTTGCAATTCTGGCATTAAAATAATTATCGACCATGAGCGATTCCATTTGCTCTAAATCTTCCATGCCGTGGGATACAAACTGACTGAGTTTTTCAATGATATTTTGATCCCGATTTTGAATCGACGAAAAATGATCCGTATAAACCAGTAAAAAGCCCACTACATTACCAGAATATAAAATGGGGAAACCAAGTAAGGATTCGCTACCCCGCCAGGTCTTGGTTCCAAGTATATTTTCCCAGCCTTCATTTTTTTTGTTTTTCTTGAAAATCGAAGAATTGCTTGTTTTTACTATAGCAGAAATAATTTCATTTTTATTTTCAATAAAATCAGAAAAATCCGAAAGTGTTTTTTCCTGACACGTAAATCCATCATTTTCGATATCTACCATATATATGGCTGCCGAAAAATCCGGATTCACAATTTTGACTAAATTGAGTACCTGTAACAACAGTCGATTATAATGGGATTTAACCGCAGACGAGAAGGATGGGTCATTTATATTACTTTGGGGTGATTTAGAATTATCATCCACAATATTGTCCTTTTTAAATAATTGTGGAAATGCGAATGAAATGAACGTAACCACAAGGCCCCCCATTGCAATGCCTTTTAATATCAAAAAGAATAATCCTTCCTGCATTGGGTAGGTAAATAGAAACAAAATTATGAAAAATAGAACAATGACGGCGATTTGTCGGTAAAATGTCATACCACAAAATAAAAATCCCTGCGTTGAAATACACCAACTACAGGGATTATTTTAAAAATAATTTTTTAACGAAATTTATGGCTGATCTTTTACGAATTTCACTTGATTGCCCAACTTGAAATTTTTCTTTTTTTGGATGGTAGTATCAGCTGAATCTGATTCTGAAGCGGCCAGAATAGCATCCTGATTCGTATCAATAGATGGATTACGAGGAGCCGAATTTGGGGAACCGGATATATTTCCTGTATAGGCAGGAAGTGTATTAACTGGTGAATTGGATTCTGGCCAAAAGTTTACACCGACTGTGATAAACGATACAACTAGAACGGTCATAATTCCCGCATATAATGGTGTAAACCCAAATAAAGTTTTTGAAGGTCGATTTACAATTTTTTTTGATGGTCTATTTTTTTCAAATTCGATCTTTTTATGAAGGTTCGGCATAAAACCATCTGAAGCGTTAATTGGTGATAACGTTTTAAACGATGTCATATTCGTGCGGATGGAATCAACAAGATTTTTGGCATCAGAATTTGCATTCATAAATTCCTCAAAGGCCTTCCTTTCGGAAAGGGGTAATTCATTGTCTAAATATGTTGAAATGGCATCTTCAAATTGGTAACGATCCATCAAATTCTATCTCCTATTTTAAATCTATTAATTCTTTTTGCAGCTGTAATCTAGCCCGGTTAATTCGGGATTTAACTGTTCCAAGTGGAACTTCGACTATCTTACTAATCTCTTCATAAGAAAGTTCCTGAATATCTCTCAAAATGGTAACTGTCCTAAAATGTAGAGGTAAATTTTGAATAGCGGCCTGGATTTTCTTTTCAATATATTCACTTTGAACTACTTCATCCGTCTCCGGCGCTACAGAAGGCAGTTCGTAATCTCGGTCTTCCGGGCCCATTTGACTTATATTGGTTACTTTGCGGCTTTTTCTTTTCCTCAATTCCGTTTTAGCTAAATTTCCAGCGATGGTATAAATCCATGTGGAGAATTTTGCAATATTGCGATAATAATGTTTGTGCGTGTACAGTTTTAACATTGTGTCTTGAATAATATCTTCCGCTTGTTCCATATCATTCACAAATCTGTACACAAAAGTCATGAGTTTATCCCGATACCGATTTACCAATTCGGTATATGCTTGCTCATCCCCCTCTTGAAAGCGGGCAATCAATTCCTCATCTGTATAACGAAATTGATTATCCATTATATACGGTTGCGTAGACAAATTCGGTGATAGCTGATTCATCTTTAATACGGGAGGATTTTAATTGTTTATCAATATGCGCCAATCGCTTGAGCGCCAGGGTGATTTCTTTACTGTTATACTGGTTTGCATAATTGCCTAATTGTTTATTCACACTGGGTGATAATCGAGTGTAACCCATTTTTACCCTATTTGTTCCACGGGAAATTTTGTGAAATAATAATTCCTGAAAAAACTCGGTTAAAGGATATAATAAACTAATCATCGATATATCCTGTGAAACCAATGCACGACCAAGTTCCATGGATTCCTTGAGCTTTCTTTGGCCTAAATAATTGAAGAATTCATATTGTCGAAATTTTCTTTTCCACCCTGAAAATTGTTTTATATCATCTTGATTTATTTCACCATCTGCAGAAATGGCTATTTTATCAATTTCGTTTTTCAAATGATTGAGTGAATCTCCTGCAATATCTACGAGTGTTTTGATAATATCCGGCAATACATTTTGAATATCATTTTCTTTAAAGAATGTATGGGCCCATTGAATCATTTCACGCTCAAAAGGTGTGGAACAGGAAATTGGACTGATTCCTTTGACTAATGATTCTAAAAATTTGTTTTTGGCCCCATACTCGTCTTGCATCATGATAAGGGTATGGCCTTCTAAAGGATGATGTATGTAATCTAAGAATTCGTCTCTTGCTTTCCCTTTAAGCGCATTGGGATTCCGTAGTAAAAATAATTTTTTTGAACTAAATAAATCGGCTGCAGTTAGATAATCTAAAATATCTTTTGAACTCATTTCATCAGGAATCAATACTGTTTTATGAATCGATTCTCCATTGAACAATTTTTTGCTGAGTTTTTCTGCAAATAATTGTTGAAGAAATTGATCCTCTCCCATCAAATAGTATACTGGATTAATTTTTCCCTTTTCCAAAGATTGGATTGCATCATTGATGGGGATTGTGTTGATTTTAAAACGTGCCATTTTATATTGCTGAGTAAGTGATGAGTCCAACCATTATACAATAGTATCCAAATCGGTGAAACTTGCCACTTTCTAATAATCCTAACAACCATTTTAAGGAAATAGTACCAACGATAAATGCACTGAAGAATGCCAGTAATAATTGAGGCATCATAATGATTCCCGGCTGAGTATCCAACACAGTAAGTAACCCTGCACCAGCAATGACTGGAATAGCCAGCAAAAATGAAAATTTGGCTGCATCTTTTCCCGATAGACCTAATGCAAGTCCGGTACTGATAGTCATCCCAGACCGGGATATTCCCGGTATCATAGCAAAGGCTTGAGTCAGTCCTATCAAAAGGCCCGTTTTCAAATTTAATTGCTTATTCTTTCTATTTAATTTTTGAGTCAACAATAAAATGATTCCTGTGAAAATTAATGAACCAGCAACCATGGGTATTGAATCGAATAAATCTGTGATCATATCCCTAGCTGCCAATCCAATAATGACTGCTGGTAATGTTCCCATAATCAAAAATAAAATATATTTTTGTGTATCTTGATTTTGAAATGAAATAAGTATGGATGAAAGATCTTTCCAAAAAACCCATATAACACTCAGAAGCGTGCCCAAATGGGTCACTACTTCAACAACATTCCCTGGTGAATCGACGCCCAAAAGCGCCTGTCCGAGGACCAAATGTCCGGAACTGCTGATAGGTAAAAATTCAGTAACGCCCTGAATTATGCCGAGTATTATTGCGTCAAATAGAGTCATATGGGTATAAAATTGTTGCGCAATTTATCAGGAAGAATATAGAATAAAAAGAAAAGCTATCGCCAGCCCGCAATTGCAATCATTCGACCAGATTTTTTCCCATCACGCCGATAAGAATAATATAAATCCTCTCGACAACTGGTGCAGTCATCGTCAATAATTATATTTTCAGATTTTACACCTGAATCAATGAGTTGATGTTTTATGACACTTTTCAAATCCAGCATCTGGCGGTCACCCTTTCCTGCAATTGAAAACGAATTATCAAATTGGTCACTGACTTCCGGGCCAACTTCAAAACAACATTGATTAATGGCTGGTCCAATCATGCCTTTGATATTGTTAACATTACTGCCTACCTCTTTCATTCGCTTAACGGCTCGTCTTGAAATATTATTTGCAGTACCACGCCACCCCGAATGTACTAGCCCAAAATACCCAGATACCTTGTCTCCTAAAAATAATGGAACGCAATCCGCAACCTGAATGCTTAAAACAATCTCTTTATTAATGGATATGACGCCATCCGTTTCCTCAATAATTCCAGGTTTGTTTACGGATATAACTTTTGATGAATGAACCTGTTTTGGATAAGCCAATTTATTTGGATCAAAATTTAATGATTTCACAATAGCTTTTCGGTTATCCGTTTTAGAGTCATGTTCATGTTTTTGAGTTAAAACAGGGCAAAACCCGTCCATACCGAACCAGTCGGAATAATCTTTATAATTCAAAATCTTCCCTAAGGATATTGCAATGGTACCAATCGAAGAGAGTCGCCATAAAACACACCCTGAAAAATGAGTTCATTTCCATTAAACTCCAAAATTTGGAATGCAGCATTTACGTGAGGGTTCGTTGGATCTGGAGAATAATAAAATCCTGTACCAGAATATAAATCAACCGATTCTAATGATTGGATCATAGAGTTGCGAGAACGAGTTTTTAGGTTTAATTGAGTTAGCAAATGTGCTGTATTTAGTCCCTGATAATATGACGCTAAAACGTCTTCACTGTACCCTGTCGTATCCAGTGATGGTGCATTAAAATTGGTAATAATAGATAAATCTTTCAAATGGGGACCAATATTATCTTTTTTTAATATTTTTTGATCCTGCCAATTTTCATTTCCAATTATTTTTGCATTTAAATTATACATGGGAAGTTGGGGGCCAATAAACTCTAATTCGTTTTTTCGAATAGGAAGATATATACCCTGAATCGTATTTAACACAATTTTTGTTGAATCTGAAGAAGACATTCTTTTTTGTTTTGGTTTGGGTAAATCAAAAAAGTCCTCTGCAGAAATATCAAATAGGGCATCCAGACTGTCAATCTCCATTCCCAATGCTTCATCAATCGATTCCTCTTTGGGCAAAAGACTGAAGGCAATTCGTCTTAAATTATTGAATTGTCTTTTAAGGTTTTTGGGTTGTCCCGAATACCATTCCGTTGCCACCACCGTTCCGCCAAGTCGATCCACTTCCTTTATAAAGGCATCCGTTTGGATTTCACCGTAGGAATCCGCTGGTGCAATGATTGCCAAACTATCCAGTTTCAAAACATTCATGGCATAATGAGCGGCGGCCTTACCCTGCATAGAAACAGTGGCATTAATTTGAAAAATGGCAGGGTTAATTTCACTTAGATCATTTTGCTGAAGGGTCGTGAGGATAACAGGAATATCAGTTGACGTTAAGGCACTGACGACGACTAAAGAGGCCTGATGATCTAACGGACAAATAAGGGCCAATAATTCATCATGCTGTGCCAGCTTTTTAGCAATTTTTATTGATTTTATCGACTGACTACGGTTATCCTCTACGAGGATTGACAACCTTTGGTTTGATATTCCATTTGGGTTTTCTCCATCGTAGAAGCCGGATAAAAATGCTTGACCCATTTCCGATTGATCCCCTGATAAAGGAAGTATAATGCCAACCATAGTTAGGGGACTCGGTGGTTCATAAGATGCACGCAAAAGGGTTTCATAAATGGGGGCATACGTATCCTGTAACTGACCCATATTCACTTGATTCATGGTAAGTGCGGCATCATCAGGATGACCCTTTGAAATTTGGGCATTGGCTTTAGCCATGAGGTGAATATTTCTGATTTCAGGATCAACTTCAAGGGTGAGTAATTCATCTAAAAGAAGGATGGGCAATTGTATATGAATTAATCGCAGTATCTTTGAATCAATCTTATTGCTGAAGTTAGCATCAATTGAAAGTTTTTTTGCTCGGTGGTACATCCGGTATGCGGATGGATAATTCCCTTCATTCACATATAAATCGCCCAAGCTTTCCATGACATTTTTCATGTACGGGCTTTCTGGGAATTGCGTAAAAAATAACCGAGATGTCTCCTTAGCAGATTTTACCCGATTCAAACCCATTTGGGATTTGATGAGTAATAGGAGAGATGATTCCTTATACGTACCGGATTCGCTGTCCAATATTTGTATTAAGATCGATTCACTCGTGGCATACCTGCCTTCATTATATTGTTCTACAGCTTTATTAAATTGGCGATCTATCAACTGGGATTGAAACCAATTTTGGCCAATGCATGGAAAACACAAAAGCAGAAATAATATGGATTTATACTTTTTCATTTTGGACTCAAGTGACCTTCTCAACACATAAATTGGTATGAGGTATGTGTTAAATGATGTTTAGTTCCCGAAAAAATAATATTGTAAGTAATGTTAAATGGAATGAATCTGAAAATATTATTCACTAAGCTTTTTAGTCTGTAGTATAACTTCTCTATTATAAAAACCTTTAATTTCCCAACCACGTCCACATTTCATATCAATAAAATCTAATATTTTAATCTTTTCGACTTTATCATCACTTAATTTTATATACATCATATTATTACCCACTAATATTGTATTTCCAGATCCCCAACTACCCTGCTTACTTACTTCTCTCATTTAGTATACCCTTTTTGATTTAAAAATTTTATTTTTCTATTTTGTGTAAAATAAAACCACTTCATTCAACCGTGACGCTTTTAGCCAGATTCCGAGGTTTGTCCACATCACATCCACGAAGAACTGCTAAATGGTAAGCCAACAATTGAAGGGGGATTGACGCTATTAATGGAAAAGTCCGCAGGTGTGTTGATGGCACATCAATAATATAATCAGAAACCTTTTCTAAATCTTTTGTGCGTTTATCCGTTACAGTTATGATGATTCCTTTCCTGGCTTTCACTTCCTGAATATTGGATAATACTTTATTAAAAGTACGATCGTGAGGAGCCAGAAAAACTACCGGCATTTTTTCATCAATCAATGCAATGGGTCCATGCTTCATTTCTGCTGCGGGATACCCTTCTGCATGAATGTAAGAAATTTCCTTCAGTTTTAATGCACCTTCTAACGCCACAGGAAAATTCATTCCACGACCCAAATAAAGAAAATTATCTGCCTTTAGAGTTTCCCAGGCGATTCTCTCGATTTCATCTGAATTGGCCATCACTTTCTCAACCTGCACGTTTATATCCAACATCGCTTTAGCTAATTGTTTCCCTTCACTTTTGGACATACCGTTCTTACGTCCGAAATAAAGTGCCAGTAAGTATAATACAGTTAATTGTGCCGTAAATGCCTTTGTCGAAGCGACACCAATTTCAGGACCCGCATGGGTATAAATACCACAATCAGTTTCCCGGGCGATAGAAGATCCCACCACATTGCAAATGCCCACCGTGAGTGCACCATATTCTTTTGCCATTCTTATCGCTGAAAGCGTATCTGCTGTTTCACCAGATTGCGAAATGGCGATGATAACGGTATTGCTATCGATAATAGGTGAACCATATCGAAATTCAGATGCATATTCTACATGGACAGGAATTCTTGCAAATTCTTCCAACAAATTTTTACCCACAAGACCCGCATGCCAGGACGTACCGCAGGCAGTTATATAAATTCGATTTGCATTTTGAATTCGATCAATATAATCACTCACACCACCTAAAAATGCAGTACCTTCATCAAGGTTTAGTCTACCACGCATGGTATCCGTTATGGTGTGCACCTGCTCATGAATTTCCTTTAGCATAAAATGAGGAAATTCACCTTTTTCAATTTCTTCAATTGAAAATTCAATTTCAGTCGCTATTTTATTGATGATTGTATTATTAGAAATTAATCTTATTTCATGACCTTCATTAGAAATAGTGGCCATTTCACCTTCATCTAAGTAAACGACATTTCGAGTATGATCCACAATAGGAGAAGCATCGCTGGCTATAAAATATTCATTTTCACCTATACCCAAAACCAAGGGGCTACCTAATCTTGCTGCAACCAACTTATCCGGTTCATCATTACAAAAGGTGACGATACCATATGCTCCAATGACCTGATTCAATGCTACTTGCACAGCTTGAGAGAATTCAAGTCCATCTGAATAATAAATATCTGAAATAAGTTGAACTAATACTTCTGTATCCGTTTCACTTTTAAATTTGTACCCTTTTGCCTCTAAAACTGTTTTTAACACAGAATAGTTTTCAATAATACCATTATGAATGATGGCAATATTTCCAGTGTGGTCCCAATGGGGATGAGAATTGATATCCGTGGGTGCACCATGGGTTGCCCACCGTGTGTGCCCAATTCCAATGTTTCCGTTTAAAGGTGAATCATCTACCAGTTTTTCCAGTTCAGACACATTCCCTGCTTTTTTAATTGAATGACTTCCGTCACTATTCAATATAGCAATACCAGCAGAGTCATACCCTCTGTACTCAAGCCGTTTAAGTCCCTTCATCAGGATGGGAACAGCATCTTGCTTACCAATATATCCTACGATACCACACATATTGTTTGAATTTAGTTAATTATTGATTTGTTGAAGTGTGAACTAAATCACCTATTTGAAACTTTAGCAAATATAAGAATGAATAAAAATCATTCCCATTCAATTGTTCCCGGCGGTTTTGACGTTATATCATAGACAACACGATTGACCCCTTTGACTGAATTGACAATTTTATTCGATATTTTTGTCAATGTCTCATCGGGCATCCGAAACCAATCTGCTGTCATCCCATCGCTGCTGGTCACAGCTCTCAGTCCCAATAAATACTCATAAGTTCTTTGATCACCCATCACCCCTACTGTTTTTACAGGGATTAAGACCGCAAATGCCTGCCATATCTCATCATAAAGGCCATCCTCATGAAGAATATCTATATAAATTTGATCTGCATTTTGCAATATGGCAATCCGCTCTTTTGTGATTTCACCCAAAATACGAACGGCCAAACCGGGACCGGGAAAGGGATGACGATTGATGAGTGAATCTGGTAAACCTAATTCCCGACCAACATTGCGAACTTCATCTTTAAAAAGTTCTCGCAGCGGTTCAATTAATTCAAAAGTCATATCGTCAGGAAGCCCGCCCACATTATGATGACTTTTGATGACATGGGCTGAATTTCCTATACTGGCACCACTTTCAATCACATCGGGGTAAAGAGTTCCCTGGGCAAGAAAAGAAACATCCCCTACCTTGTCGGCTATTTTTTCAAATGACCGAATAAATTGTTCACCAATTATTTTTCGTTTTTTCTCCGGCTCCACAACGCCCGAAAGTTTTGATAAGAAAATATCAGATTCATTAAAAGAAGTGATATTTACACCCAATCCATCTTTCAATGCAGAAACGCAATGTTCTGCTTCGTTCTTTCTTAATAAGCCATGATCAATTAAAACAGATGTGCACTGATCTCCCACCGCTTTGTGCATTAATGCTCCAACGACGGAAGAATCCACCCCACCACTCACACCACAGATTACCTGTCCATTGCTAACTTTTTCACGAATTAACATCACCTGTTCCTGAATAAAATTTCCTGCAGTCCAGTTCGGTTCACAATGTGCAATTTTAAATAAAAAATTATTTATGATCGTATTACCTTCCAGAGTATGGACAACTTCCGGATGAAATTGAGTTGCATATCTTTTGGATGCTTCATTTGCCACACTGGCCACTATGCCATTTGTAGACTCAGCTAATATTGTCCAATCCCCCGGTACTGATTGAACTTTATCCATATGGCTCATCCATACTTGTGTGTCATTGGAGATACTGTCCAAAATAGATTCGGGTTTTACTTTCATTAAATTGGCAAACCCATATTCTCCTTTAGATCCCGGTTCAACTTGCCCCCCATAATGATGTACCATCAATTGAAGGCCATAACAAATTCCTAAAATGGGAATATCCAAATCAAATATTTTTGGATCATATTGGGGTGCCGAATCTTCGAATACACTATTAGGGCCACCGGAAAGAATAACCGCTTTGGGTTTTCTTTTCATCATAGAATCAGCTGAAGTATTAGAGGAAAGTATTTCTGAAAAAACGTGCTGCTCCCGTATTCTCCTGGCAATTAATTGCGTATATTGGGAACCAAAATCAAGAATGACAACACCACCCTGGTGCATTGGATTCATCCAATTTTCCAATCTGTTAATTCATCCATATAATCAAAATTTGTCAATTGGGGTTGCAAAGGAGTAATACTAACATATCCCTCTTTTATTGCAACACCATCACTTTGTAATTTCGTATCAGGGTTTTTAATTTTCCCCGTCATCCAATAATATATTCGGCCTCGCGGGTCTTCTCGCTTTTCAAAACTGTCTTTAAAATATATGGAACCCTGATGGGTAACCTGATACCCCTTAAACTCAGTCGCAGGGCAGTTGGGGACATTCACATTCAGTAAAGTACCATGGGGTAGATCATTTTCCATCATGGCTTTAACCACCTTTTTTGCTACAATTTTGGCCCCAGACCAATCTCCTCCTCGTATTGAATCCAAACTAATGGCTATGGACGGAATCCCTAAAAATGTTCCTTCTGTCGCCGCTGAAATGGTGCCTGAATAAAGTAAACTTTGTCCAATATTCGCACCGGCATTTATACCGGATATAATGATATCTGGCTTCTTATCCATAATAGCTTTAACCGCAATTTTAACCGAATCAGCTGGGGTCCCGTTCACCGCATATCCCCGGAATCCACCTGATCTTTTCACCTTTTCTATGCGGATAGGATCCGAAATAGTAATGGCGTGCCCTACGGCACTTTTTTCTGTATTGGGTGCCACAACAGTAGTTTCACCAATGTCTGACATTGCTTCCCACAAGGCATAAATACCATCGGCGAATATACCGTCATCATTGGCGATTAAAATGGATGGACGTTTCAAGATGTAAGCATCCCTATTAAATTTGAAATTGTTTCTTTCAGCTTTTCCCGGGGAACAATATGATCCACAAATCCTTTATCCTGTAAAAATTCCGCACGTTGAAATCCATCCGGCAAATTTTCTCCAATCGTCTGTTTGATAACTCTTGGACCGGCAAAACCAATGAGTGCCCCCGGTTCAGCCAATATAATATCTCCTAACATGCCGAAACTTGCTGTTACTCCACCAGTAGTTGGATCCGTAAGAATGGGAATAAACAACCCACCTTCATCTTGAAAACGAGCTAATTTAGCGCTGGTTTTAGCCAATTGCATGAGTGACAATGCTGATTCCTGCATCCGAGCACCCCCGGAAGTACAAACAAGAATAAATGGTATTTTTTTCTCCCGAGAGAGATCGATTGAACGGGAAACCAATTCCCCCACCACAGATCCCATACTCCCACCAATAAATGCGAAATTCATTACGCCGAGAATTATTCTTTTTTCATTGATCTTTCCGGAATAACAATTGATCGCATCATTCTGGCCGGTTTTAATAATGGCTGTTTCTAATTGAGTTGAATATTTTTTCTTCGCTTTAAATTTTAATGGATCAGCCGATTTTACATTTAAATATAATTCTTCGATGTCGTCCCTATCCAAAAGTAAATCACGGTATACTGTTGGCGGCACACGAAAATGATGGCCACAATGCCTACACACAGAATGATTTTTATCTAATTCAGGTTTATACTGAATTTCTGTACACGTAGGACACTTTGTCCACAATCCACTGGGGATATCTTTTTTCCCCAACTCTGCAATATTTTTATCTTTTCGACGAAACCAAGCCATGCGTTTTTTCTTTTTTTACCATGATAACTGCATCCTCTCCATCTGAATAATATTCATTTCGAATATCAATCTCTTCAAAACCAAAGTTTAGGTACAAATTTATTGCGGGGAAATTAGATCGTTTCACCTCTAAATACACGTCCGCAAATTGTAGATAATTTTCCAATATTTGGTCTAAAAATTGGTTGCCGTACCCTTGGTGCTGAAAAGAGATATCAATGGCGATATTTAAAATGTGTGCTTCATTCTCTATAAAGTGAGCAAAAAAATATCCAATGATTATTCCATTCATTTCAGCAACGAGATTTAACGAATGACGTTTTCGCTTTATTTCATTTTCAATCGCTTCTTTTGTCCACGAATCGTTGAAAATCCTTTTTTCCATTTCATAAATGGGTTCCAAATCATTTAGTGTCATTTTGCGAATATTCATTTTTTAGAACCTAATGTAAATGAAGCAATATAATTGGGCACTAAATCATATGGTGTTTTCTTCACCCAACTATTATAGTTTTTTTCAGCCAATATACCGGTCATTTCCGCTGTTGGTGGGACCGATGGAATCAATGAGTCACCCAAAAGTTTTTCACATCCAAATTGGCCTGCTTCTCCTGAATGATCAATATCATCCCATATACCAGCTTTTGCTTCACTGACCACCCCTAAGTTTAGTTGACTTATTGAAAATTGCTGATAAAATACAATATTCCCATGAGAATACAATAAAATTGTAAAAGCTTCCGATGTTAATCCACTATTGGCAGCCATAATCTGTAATGTTGGAACGGGTACAATGGGCAATCCCTTTGCAAATGCTATTCCTTTTGCGAAACCCAATCCCACCCGCAATCCCGTAAAAGAACCGGGGCCGATTGCAACAGCAATGGCATCTAAGTTGATTTCATCCAATCCCGTTTTATCCCTAAGAGAGTTATAAAACTCGGGTAGTCTTTCCGCATGTTCTCTCGGAATTCGTTTTTCGATTTTATACTGACATTTTTCATTTTGAATGAATGCAATGCCGCACCAGTCCGTGGAAGTTTCAATGGCAAGAATGTTCAATCAACTATCCCTGATATCTTAATTGATCTGGCGTTGACATTCTCAGATAACCGATTAAAATGAATCAATATCCAACGATCGGTCCAAAAGGGTTCGATCCGTTCAGCCCATTCAATAATTGTAATGCCATTCTCCGGATTTAAATAATTTTCTCCACCAATATTTAAAAAATCCTCCGGGGAATCTAACCGATAACAATCAATATGGTAAAGTGCATGATGGGTCCCTTCATATTCACTCACCAGTTTAAAGGTTGGAGAAATAACAGAATCCTGAATGCCCAAGCCGCGGGCAAACCCCTGTGAAAAAGTTGTTTTTCCTGAACCAAGATTCCCAATGAGTGCAATAATTGTCCCTCCTGGAATCTTTTTGGCTAAATTTTTTGCAAATGTTTGCATTTCTTGGACAGAATTCAACACTTTTTCCATCATTTTGGATCCATGATAAAAATGGGAACCATCATTTCTTCCATAGAAATACCACCATGTTGAAAACTGCCTTTCAACATATTTTTGTACTTATGCTGTTCATTGGGGTATAAGAAAAAATAGTCATCCTTCGCCAACAAATAGTTATACTGATGGCCGAGCGACGGCAATTTATACGTTTCAAGATTTCGAATGTCTATGGCACTTTTATCATTGGCATTGATATTACGGCCGTGTTTATGACGAACACCAGATGAAGAATGTTTGTCCGCCGCTACCATAGAACTCCGATTGACCATGATGCTTCCATGATCACTGGTTATGACTACCTTATATCCCGCAGACCCTAATTCTGCCAGGACGGATCTAATCCAGGAATTCTCATACCAAACCCGAACAGCGTGCCGATACCCAGATTCATCCGGAACCATCTCTTTTAATACATCGGATTCTGATCGACGGTGCGCTAATTGATCCACAAAGTTTATAACAATGGCCAGCAAATCCATATTTAGATATTCTCCCACTCTTGACTGAAACTTTTGTCCTTCTTCTACCATCCATATTTTATGATAATGGAGCGATTTATCCGCTAGGCCGGTTCGGGCTAATTGATCCTTAAGAAATATGTGTTCTAGTTGGTTTAAACTCCCTTTATCTTCAACCATAGCATCAAGTTGATCTGGATATTTTTGACAAAATTCTTCAGGATATAACCCAGAGAAAATAGCGTTTCGACTAAAGGGTGTTGCCGAGGGTAAAATCGATGATGATGGCTCAATTCGAATGGAATAATTTTCTGCCAATAATGGATACAAAGCCATAAACTGATCCAAGCGCATGGCATCCATTACAAGGAGACAGACTTTTTCATTTTTCTTTAAAATGGGCTGAACAAATTTTGAAAATATATCTGTTGAAAGATTTGGACTGTCTATTCCTAATACCCAATTTTCATAGTGATCCTGAACAAAATGCGTGAACTGTCTATTCGAAGTTTGAATTTGTTCATTTAATATTTGGTTTAAACTCGCCTCCTTTTGTTCGTCAAAATCCAATTGCCATTTTACGAGGCGGCTATAAATTTTCCACCAATCATTAAAAGAAACCGCATCTTCTATATCTAATTCAATTTTTTGAAATTCCTGCAGATATCCGCTTGTCGTTTTTTCATTTCGGATCTTTATATTCTCAAGCACTTGTTTACAGGCCATAAAAATCTGGTTCGGATTGACGGGCTTAATCAAAAAATGAGCAATCTTTTCAGAGATGGCTTCATCCATGAGCCATTCTTCCTCACTCTTGGTGATCATTATAATCGGCAATGCAGGATTATTTTCCTTTATTTCTCTCAGGGTTTCCATGCCATCCAGTCCGGGCATGAACTGATCTAAAAGTACCAGGTCAAAGATTGTCTCTTTGGATAAGGAAATGCCATCCCTGCCATTGGCACATGTGGCAATGGTGTAGCCCTTTTCTTCTAAAAAAAGAATGTGGGGCTTTAGGTGGTCGATTTCATCATCGACCCAAAGGATTTTACCGCGGGATTTTTTCATAATAATTAGAGTAGGAAATTACATTGAAGCATGATTGCTTCAGAAGTTGAAATGATCTTATTTCGTTGTCATGGTCCAGACCCAATCCCAGTCCTTCCCAGGCGGGTCATTTTTATAATAATCACAGCGGTCTAAATAGACTGCAGATGGTGTGGTGGGTCTATCGAGAAATTTTTCTTCCAATTTTAAAGCTTCTTTAAACTGTTTTTTAGCTTTTACCCAATTTTGGTCATGATATAATTCGATTCCTTCATCAAATGCTTGAACCAATTGAGAATTCTGTTCTGACAATTCACCTTTTAACGATAATAACTCGTATGCTTTTACGGGTTTATTCTTCCCTTTCACCTTTAAATAATCCAGAAACCGCCAGTCGAATTGATCCGCCACAGCTTTGTAAGTGTTTTCCGCAACAAAAATGTAAACACCATATTGCTTTGCAGCCGGCTCTAATCGTGCCGCCAGGTTTACCGTATCACCCATCATGGTGTAATTCATTCGCATGGCCGATCCCATATTCCCCGTAACCATTTCACCGGAATTTAACCCGACTCGATGACGAATATTGTGGACTAAATCCGGCCAATCACCTTCTTCCTTCCATCTTTGTCTCATATTCACCAGTTTCTTTTCCATTTCTAATGCGGTTAAACATGCGTGATATTCATGATTTTCTAATGGGACGGGAGCACCGTAAAAAGCAACAATTGCGTCACCGATATATTTATCAAGGGTCCCTTTATGTTCCAATAAAGTGTCCGTCATTTCAGTTAAGTATTGATTCATTAAGCTCACCATCCGTGTGGGCTCTAATACTTCCGAAAAAGAAGAAAAACTTTGTATGTCAGAAAAGAAAGCAGTGTGATAGCCAGCAACTCCGCCCAATTTCGGTTCCCGTTTATCTTCATACATCTGGTCAATTAAATCCGGTGATATATAGGCGCCGAAAGTGTCTTTCAGAAAATTCTTATCTTTTTGTTCAACGATGAATTTATAAATCACATTGGCTGTATAAGTAACGACTAAACTCACAATAGGTGCCACTATTGGAATCACAAGGGATTGTCCGATATCCGGAAGAACTGTTTCAAAATATTCCGGATGATCCACCACTGTCCCAATAGGAAGAATGGAAGCCAAAGGACTTTTAATCATCCAGAACAAATCATCAACGAATAGTCCGCAGGCGATCCCAAAATAAATAATGCCCTCTAAAATAATCAGGATACCCGCAACGACTGGATTAAGAAAAGACAAAATCAAAAATGCGACTACACTCAAAAGTGCTATTAATAAAGTATGGCTCAAGGGATATCCATAAATCAATTCAGTAAGTTGACCTCCCAATACCTGGATATAATTATTATCCAATAAAGTTTGAATGGCATTGCCATGGGTTTCCATCCCCGGTGTGAGTTGCTGTATGCCCCAAAAATTATAAAAGGGAGTTTGTTTATAATCGTGATGCACTTCTACGGATGTACCAATCACAACAATTTTATTATAAAAAGGGGAATTGGTAATATCAAATTCTTCGCCAAGGCCCATGGCATCCATCATTTCACTTCGTTCTTGTGAATCCTCAATGGCTTGAATCCATTCGGGAATTTCTCCCGGCAAAAATTGGCTCATCCAATCCAAATCTTCAATGGGATCCCGAAGGGTCACATCTTCTGTATCAATCACATATGCCAACGAATACTTTGGGAAGGTTCCCCAGGCAGGCAAATCTTTTTCTCCCGGATATTTATATCCAGAAGGGGGGCCATAATAATTCACCAGGAATGAATTACCGGCGCCATAAGCCCTTATTTTATTATCCCCATAGGTCCATGTTAAGTTATCCCGATCAAAATAGGGTTTAGCCGTATCGGGTATGTTGTGGAATGCTTTTAATGCCTTTACCGCTAAGGTTAAATAATATTTACCCGGTTCATGGGCCATCTCCCCAAAAATAGCATAGCGGCGAGAAAATCCGTCAATATCCATTTGATCATTAATGAGCCCCATTTCAGGTTCGGCTTTTGTCACCGGCTCCACCGGATAAGAGATATATTGAGGCGGAACCAACGTGGGTTCTGTCACCATTTTGACGTTCATCACAACCGTCGTCCCAAACATTTGAGCTTCGGTAATCGCTTCTCCAAGTAATATATCTCCGTGGCGTGGAATCAAATAAGGAATGGCATTCCAAATATTTTTCGCCTGCGTTGTATCCCGTATGTTTGGTACCTGATCCATAATATATTCAGGTGAAGTGGATTCGATCAAATCCTGATATATCTCTGATCGGTGTTCAGGTGCATCAAACTGAATATCAAAAACAATCACTTTGGCCCCAGCCTTATAAAGATTTCGAACAACCCTTCCCCACACACTGCCTCTGGGATAGGGCCATTCCTCCGGCATGAGACGCCATGCTTCATCATCCACTTCGAGCAAGACCACATCCGTACCGCGATTGATATAGGTAGAATCGGAAATAGTCCATCCTGTTAAAGGACCACGGACAGACCTAAATCGATAATCATAAGTTTTGAGTTCAATGGTGTCGAATGCACCAATCCAATGAAAAAGAGATACAACGATGATCGCACCCAAAGTAATGACCCAACCCACCCAGTTGTCTTGGATGTACTTTTGAATGTTTTTTGGGGTAAGCATCATAGTTAAAAGTTATATTGAAGAGTGAATATAATCCCTGTTGAATTTACATCAATTACTTCACTAGCATTATCCACTTTACCATCACTATCATTATCTAAATTATCCTTTTTATAACTAGGGATATAATTCAACCTGATTTGACTCATCAACGCTGCTGATATATTTTCATTAATTCGATAATCTGCCCCAGCTCTAAAACCAAGTAATTGTGATTTGATACGGCCTCGGCTATTTAAAAGAGAAACTGATCCTTTCGCCAACACTTTATCCTGCAATAATCGATAATTAGCCGATACAGAAATATTGGTCCATGTATATGGCGTTTTAACCAGGCTATTTCCATTCATAGTGGGGATCTCAAGTTTTGTCTGGCTGAATTGGGTAATTGTTTTCAACTGATTTGGAAATGAAGAAGATAAATTGACAGAAATAGTTTTTGAATCTGTTTTGGGAAATAAATATCCTGAACTTCGTTTTTTGATTAGGTTATCTAAATTGGTCACATTTCCGAAATTAAGAGTCAGGTTTTGTTTGACATCTCCACTGGTAAATGGAACTGTTATAGCCATCATGTTGGATGCTGCTTTGGAATCTTCTCGAAAATCTACAATGGTACTTCCAACTGAATCCAGCTTCGTCTTTTCATTGTTTTTACCAATGGATTGATAATTAATAATGATGGACGGCATTCCCGGACCCGGCAAAAATGTCATATTCATAAAAAACGTATTTGTATTGAGAGGATTAATGGTTGTTCTGAGAATTTTATTATCCAAATGCTTGAATCCAAAATTGAGAAACAATGACCGATTCATTAAGGAAACTCTATCAGAAATAGTAAACTGGCGTGCATTATTCCTGAGAAATGGATTTGCCAGTGAAACATATTCCGGACCCACTTGGCGATATTCCAATAGAAAACTGTTACTCGCATAGTGGCCGCGGAGCCGAATATTAAAAGCCGAGGAAGGCATATTAATAATAGATGAAATCGGATGAGACTTCATCGCATTGATATCTATGGGAACCAAGGGAGACATATTCGTATTGATGATGAATATATCTTGAAATTTTATCGGATTTATTATGATTAAAGCTGTATCAATTTTGGTTGATCCTTTTATTTCTTTTCCATTCTCATCATATTGAACACCGATCCACCCATCCAACGAATCATCCAATGCTGTATCCAAGTCCGCTCGAGACATGGCACCATTCCAAATATCTCGATTAAACAAACTCATATTCCAATTGAAATCCAGAGTCATTTTCTTTTGATCAAAAGATGTGCCCAGATTAAAACCAAAAACCAGATTATCCAGCGGTTTCTGACCCTTCCATTTAGATGTGGGCGCCTCAAGAGAATGTCCGGCGGCAGACAAAGCATCCCTAAATGAATCAATCGTGTAGGTGCCGGGTGTGACACCAAGCACTAATGAATCTGATGAAAATTCCGCGTTGTTTAGCGCACGATTTACGGATGTGGTATCATCTCGTATTTTTATAAAATGTACACCGGCGCGAAATTTCGAAAATAAATCTACCGACAACTTTAACCCGGATATTTTTCTTTTAAATGCAAAACCAGTACGGTCTAAATAATAAGTCTTTGAGCCATCTTCTTTGGTCTCCGTTAAATCTGACAGAATTTGATATCCGCCATTGATATAATTTTGCTCATGGACTTTTCGATTCAAGTCACCTTGGATAAATTGGAGTCTTACCCATTTTAAATCTGTATCCACGCCGAGACCACGAACGCGTTTCCCGTCAATGATAAATGGATTAAACCGAGGGTAAAAATCACCAATATCCAAATCTAGAATTGACCCAAAAGAAAATCGGGTACCCAATCGATTTTGTGGTTGAAGATATTGAGATTCCCTGGAAGTCAATCGTATGTCAGTTGTCAATTTTGCCCATTGGGCATTCAGGGATAATTTTCCCGTAATTTCTGCAATATTTAGTGGTGTTCCCGATACCGTTTCAGAAGAAATGCGACTGTTGGCACTTCCGCCGAAATCTATTATTTTTGTAATGTTTTTTTGGATTGTCCCAAATGTAAATGACCAATGTACAGGGGATAAATCTTGTTGATCTAAATCTTTCATTTGAATTTGAATTGTATGATTTCCCGTTTCCAGTTTACCGGGATCATAACTTAAAATGCCATCTTCTAACATCATTTTAGCAGATACATCAACTTCATCAATCAGAAGACGAACTGTGGATTCATCAACATTTGTCGCATTAAAAAAAGATGCAGCAACCAAAACAGAATTTTGATCTACAATTGCATCCGGCTCTGGGGAAAGAATGAGAACCTCCGCATTAGGAAGAGCGCCAAATACGCCAATGTCAACTGGATTTTCCGGCGGAATTGTTGAAAGTAAATGAGGTCTGTTAAATGGGTCTTCCATGGGAAAGGAGGCGATTCGACCATTCTGAAATTGAAATGCGACTACATATTCCAACCCAAGTTCAGTCAACGCAAATCCGGGTATCATCACTTCCCAGTTAAAACCCGTTTTATAAAAATTAATTTCCTGGTAGGATTCACCACCAGGCAAGCGATAATAGAGCCTAGCATCTATGGGGTTTGTGGTTTCTAAACTCGCGGAATAAAGAATTAAATCCTGGCCAATAATCCCATGAGCCGGAGGAGTGTGATGGATGATCTGAGATTGAGAGAAACCAATTTGGATCAGAAAAAGAAAAGGAATAATTGATATTCCATTACGCGGTAACCACTGTCGATATTTCACAGAACGATTTAATTATATTTTATAATTAAGGTCTTCCTTTTACCTGAAGCATCCTTGAATTCAATTTCTAATATTTTATCATCTCCTTCACCAGCCGTCGGATCATTTGGAATCGTTTTTGGATCCGTTTTAAATGATTGGATTGTGCCATCTTGGGTAGAGAAACCGGTAATGCCACTTGTGATATTTAAAGTTTCGCCTGATTTTTGATTCATAAGCATGACCACCCCTTCTATTCCAATAATAGAGTCTCCCGTATTTTTATCTGAAATAAGCCAAAAGTCTGTCCCTTTAACTGAAGCTACGGAAACGGAAGTCCTGATAATAAAATCACCCCTCTGTTGTTTATTCACCTGAGCACGTATAATTCCCCCGTCTAAATTGATTTCTTTTGCAATGGCTTTTGCTGATCGCTTACCCGAGATAATTATTTCTGTATTTTCTTTTACCTTTAAAGCAGATTTATCATCAATAAAAATCAAAGCGGCAAAACTATCCTTGTCTGTTTTTAATATATCTCCACTTTCAAATATATGTCCTTTTTTCAGAATGGTAGATTCCCCTTTTCCTCGAATATAGTGAACAGATCCAATAACTTTTGTTGCCACTGCAATTCTGTCACCACCCATACCCAATGATAGAAAGAAAATAAATATGCCTAAATTTCTAATAAATCGCATTTTACTTCTCAATTTTCACCGAATTAATCTTGACTTTTTTCTGAGCCATCTGATTTAATATTCCTATGAGTGTTGCGTCATCAACCGTGATATTATTGAGCGATATTTTTCCCGTGGGTTTAAATTCTTCAAGGGGGCTGTCCGGGCCAAAAAGTGCATTAAATTGGTCGTCACCCATCGCCTGTCTTAATTTTTGATCCATCATGCTATTAGAAGATGAATTGGATGCCTGTGATGGGTTCGAAATCTTAAATGCATAAATAGGAGACACTTGATCTTCTAAACCATTTGTGGTGGGAACACTTGTTTTTACCTGCCATAAATAAATCTTTCCATAATTTAATGACCGTGCACCAGATATGGGATACTTGAAGGTACTCACATCATCAAGTTTCACCCAGGATTCCGATTGGTTGAATGGCAGCATGCGTTCATCACTCATTGCCTCTTCCGGCGAAGAATGATATCCCACTTTGAATTCAGCTACTCTGATATACGTTTCACAATTACGGCAGAATCCCTTATTCCAATTAAATATTGGATAGGTGGAATAAACCAAATTAAATAAAGTGTCAGCTAATTCACCACCGGGAGATTCAAGGTTTATTCCGGAGGATGATTCCACAAATATTGTTTTCGATCGGGAATCAGACAGAGAGAGATCTGATGGTGTGGCTCCTGAATAGACATTTAATTCAAATTTGTATTCGCCATCTGCTAACTGTCCCGTAGTCAAAACGGCACTGATCATTGATTCAAATTCAGAAAGATTAATCGATTCTATTACTTTAATATAAACCGGTACCACATTGGGTGGATTCCCTTCATCAATAAGAGATGTTGTATTACTGGTAAAATTTCGATTATCCAAAACCACGTCTGCTTTCATTTGGAACGCATTGGTCTCAATTGCGACTAAGGTCGTCCATGCATTGATTCCAAGGGATGGAGAAAGGACGGACGCCCTAAACCAAGCTTTTGCATAAATCGGGTATGAATTTGAATTAATTCGAAATCGAAAGAAGGGTACATCAGATTGCCCCGTTTGCACATCAATATTGCTCATATAATACGTAGCATATTCATAAAACTGGCCCTCCAGTTTAGCTTGTGCAGATATTGAAGCTGAACAAAAGACAAATGAGATTATTAATATTTTATAGATTGTTTTCACTATATCAGTTATCATTTCAAATTTCAAAGGATAATTTACCGAAGCATACACGTCTCTTCAAGGAATTTTGAAGGAATGTGTATTCCCTCACAAGAATCAGTGAACAATAATTAACATTCAGTAATGCATATCAAACATGTTATAAAATAGAAAAGCCCCGATAAAAATCGGGGCTTTCTAAAGTTCCCGGCAACGACCTACTCTCCCACGCTAGTTACCCGCGCAGTACCATCGGCGCTGTAGGGCTTAACTTCCGAGTTCGAGATGGATTCGGGTGTGACTCCTACGCTATGATCACCGGAGAAATTTCAGGGAATTGATGCGGATCTTCAATTGATCAAGAAAGATTGATAAAGCCATTCGGCTAATTAGTACCACTCAGCTGAATGCATTACTGCACTTACACTTGTGGCCTATCAACGTCGTAGTCTACAACGAGCCTTATTATCAATATGATAGGGAGAACTAATCTTAGGTCAGGTTTCGCACTTATATGCTTTCAGCGCTTATCCTTTCCGAACGTAGCTACCCAGCGATGCTTCTGATGAAACAACTGGTACACCAGAGGTTCGTCCACTTCGGTCCTCTCGTACTAGAAGCAGATTCCTTCAATTCTCCTGCGCCCACGGCGGATAGAGACCGAACTGTCTCACGACGTTCTAAACCCAGCTCACGTACCACTTTAATGGGCGAACAGCCCAACCCTTGGGACCTTCTCCAGCCCCAGGATGTGATGAGCCGACATCGAGGTGCCAAACCTCCCCGTCGATATGAACTCTTGGGGGAGATAAGCCTGTTATCCCCGGCGTACCTTTTATCCATTGAGTGATGGCCCTTCCATACGGAACCACCAGATCACTAAGCCCTACTTTCGTACCTGCTCGGTCCGTCGACCTCACAGTCAAGCTCCCTTATGCCTTTGCGCTCTACGCATGATTACCGACCATGCTGAGGGAACCTTTGGGTTCCTCCGTTACTTTTTAGGAGGAGACCGCCCCAGTCAAACTACCCGCCTAACAATGTCTCTCACCCGGATTCACGGGATGGGATTAGAATACTAACAATACAAGGGTGGTATTTCAAGGATGACTCCACGAAGACTGACGCCTCCGCTTCAAAGTCTCCCACCTATCCTGCACATGCAGAATCAGTATCCAATGCTAGGTTATAGTAAAGGTGCACGGGGTCTTTTCGTCCGGCCGCGGGTAGCCGGCATCTTCACCGACACTTCAATTTCGCTGAGCTCCAAGTAGAGACAGTGCCCAAATCGTTACACCATTCGTGCAGGTCGGAACTTACCCGACAAGGAATTTCGCTACCTTAGGACCGTTATAGTTACGGCCGCCGTTTACTGGGGCTTCATTTCAAAGCTTCGCCGAAGCTAACCTTTCCATTTAACCTTCCAGCACCGGGCAGGTGTCAGTCCCTATATTTCGTCTTACGACTTAGCAGAGACCTGTGTTTTTAGTAAACAGTCGTTTGGGCCTGGTCACTGCGACCACTCAAAAAGCAGGACGCGAAGTCCTTTTCCTTAAGTGGCACCCCTTCTCCCGAAGTTACGGGGCTAATTTGCCTAGTTCCTTTACTTGGATTCTCTCAAGCGCCTTAGGATTCTCTCCTCGCCTACGTGTGTCCGTTTACGGTACGGTCAGTCTAATATCTCACATAGAGGATTTTCTTGGCAGCATGATTAGGGAGAGTTTATGGGCTAGGCCCTCCTATTCGTGTCTCAGGATAATGTTCCGGCGGATTTACCTACCAGAACTCCCTACACACTTAAACCCGGACTATCAAAACCGGGATCTCCTTTCACTTCTGCGTCCCCCCATAGTTCAAACAATATTAAACTGGTACAGGAATATTAAACCTGTTTTCCATCGCCTACGCCTTTCGGCCTCGGCTTAGGGTCCGACTAACCCTGAGCAGATTAACTTTACTCAGGAAACCTTGGGCTTACGGCGAGCCTGTATTTCACAGGCTTTATCGCTACTCATTCCAGCATACTCATTTCTATCTCCTCCAGCTGCCCTCACGGGTCAACCTTCGCAGGTTAATAGAACGCTCGTCTACCGATCCATTCTAATCGAATGAATCCCATAGCTTCGGTATGATACTTAGTCCCGGAAATTATCGGCGCAGAACCCCTTGACTAGTGAGCTATTACGCTTTCTTTAAAGGATGGCTGCTTCTAAGCCAACCTCCTAGCTGTCTGGGTGATTCCACATCCTTTATCACTTAGTATCAATTTTGGGACCTTAGCTGATGGTCTGGGTTGTTTCCCTCTCGGCTACGAATCTTATCACCCGTAGCCTCACTGCTGTACATCATGTATTCGGTATTCGGAGTTTAATTGGGGTTGGTAAGCTTGTAGGCCCCCTAGCCCATTCAGTGCTCTACCCCCGATACACTAATACAACGCTGCCCCTAAAGGCATTTCGACGAGAACCAGATATCTCCGAGTTTGATTGGCCTTTCACCCCTAGCCACAGCTCATCCCCCAGCTTTTCAACGCTGGTGGGTTCGGTCCTCCATTCCGTGTTACCGGAACTTCAACCTGGCCATGGCTAGATCACTCGGTTTCGGGTCTGCCGCATGCTACTTAACGCCCTATTCAGACTCGGTTTCCCTATGGCTTCGATCTTTGGATCTTAACCTTGCAACATACGAGCAACTCGCTGGATCATTATGCAAAAGGCACGCCGTCACCCCGATAAATCGAAGCTCCGACCGCTTGTAAGCGCACGGTTTCAGGTTCTATTTCACTCTCCGCTAGGAGTACTTTTCACCTTTCCCTCACGGTACTAGTTCACTATCGGTCACATGGGAGTATTTAGCCTTACCGGATGGTCCCGGCAGATTCACACAAAATTTCTCGTGTTCCGTGTTACTCGGGATCTGGAATCAACAAGATCGCTCGTTTTTGATTACAGGGCTATCACCTTCTATGGCTGGTCTTTCCATACCACTTCATCTAACGATTGATTTTTTGACTTGTCGAGTCGTCCAAGATTGACTCTATTCCAGTCCCACAACACCGTTAGCGCAACGCTCTTGGGCTTGACACGTTAACGGTTTAGGCTCTTTCCTGTTCGCTCGCCGCTACTGA
>JAPYOT010000027.1 GCA_029938045.1 Fidelibacterota bacterium
TTATCAATCTCCGGTGAATCAAATTCCGTCCGCCCAACGGAAACAGTATCGCCACTTTTATCTACCAAAACTTTTAACGTTTCCCCTATCATAGCATTATTTTTCTCAAAACTGATATTGGCTTGCAAATCCATGATTTCGGCTTTTCGTTCATGTTTCACATCAGTGGGTACATCATCTTCTAATGCTTCCGCCAGTGTACCTTCTTCTTCTGAATAAGTAAAAATACCCAATCGATCAAATTTCATTTCTTCAATAAAATCATAAAGTTGTTTGAATTCGTCTTCTGTCTCTCCAGGATAGCCCACAATTAAAGTGGTTCGGATGCGAATATCAGGAATAGCTTCCCGCAATTGGAGAACACGATTGCGAATTCCATCCTGTCCCAATCCACGACGCATGGATTTTAATATATTATCAGACCCATGCTGGATGGGCATATCTAAATATCGACAAACATTCTTTGCTTTGGCCATAGCATCAATAATTCGTCGAGATAAATGGGCCGGATGAGCATAATGGAGGCGAATCCATTCAATATCTAAGGTATCCAATTCTTTGATTAAATCACTTAAATATTTTTTGGGACTTAAATCCCATCCGTAACTGGTTGAATCCTGGGCGATGACCAACATTTCTTTTATCCCTTGATCCATTAATTTTTCGGCTTCCCACATAATCGAATCAATGGGTCGGCTTTTTTGTAGGCCTCGCATGAGGGGAATACTGCAAAAAGAACATCCATTATCACATCCTTCTGCAATTTTCAAATATGCATAATGACCGGGCGTCATTAGAGACCGGTAAAATAAAGGGTCGTCTTTAGCGTAGTCTTTTCCGGTTAAAAATGAGGTTACCTGATGAATATTCTTACTCCCAAAAAAACGATCAACTTCTGGGATTTCTTTGGCCAATTCTTCCGGAAATCGTTCAGAAAGACACCCCATAACCACTAATTGTTTTAGATTGCCTGATTTTTTTAGTTCAGCTGCCTGCAAGATTGTTTCAATCGATTCTTCTCTGGCAATATCTAAAAATCCACACGTGTTGACAACAATCGTATCTGCGTCTTCCGGTTCCTGAGTAATATCAAAATTGGCATTTTTCAGTCCGCCCAACAACAATTCAGAATCCACCAATGCTTTTGCACAGCCTAAACTGATCATGTTCAGTTTTCGTTGTTGGTCACTCATTCGGAATCAGATGTGCCCAGCAATCCCTGAACATATTCATGACGGTTGAAAACTATAAGATCGTCCAAATCTTCGCCCACGCCAATAAATTTTACGGGAATATTCAATTCCTTAAATAAGGGAAATACAATGCCACCTTTTGCCGTCCCGTCCATTTTGGTCAGCACTGCCCCATCCACTTGTACTGTATTGGCAAATTCTCGTGCTTGTATTAAAGAATTCTGACCCAAACTGGCATCCAATGTGATGAGGGAATGAATTTCGTATTCCGGGAATCGAGATTCAACCACACGATACATTTTTTTCAATTCTGCCATGAGGTTTGTATACGTATGTAATCGTCCTGCTGTATCTACAATGGTAATATCTACGCCCTGAGAATTCGCTGCCGTCAGACCATCAAATAACACGGCAGAGGGCTGCTGTGATTTTTCATTGCACACAATATTGACATCCACACGATTGGCCCATATTTTTAATTGTTCTGCTGCTGCTGCACGATAAGTATCGGCCCCAACTAACAAAACCTTTTTCCCAAGTGATTTATAATAATTTGCCAATTTTGCGGCAGATGTTGTTTTGCCAGTTCCATTTACGCCAACCACCATAAGTACGACAGATTTTTCATTCGCCAGTTCGATCTCATTCCTATCCTTTAATTCCGAAACAAGGTAAGATTCTACTTTATTAATAAATCCCTTTTTATGGTTTTTCTCAACCACTCCCAATACGGCTTCGGCCGTAGCAAATCCCATATCGGCAGAAATGAGCGTATCTTCCAATTCCTCCAATGATTCCGGCGTAACCTTTCGTTTGATCACAGACTCAAAAGCATCAGACACAGATTCACGTGTCTGCCGAAGTGCCTGAAATATTTTCCCCATAAAGGCCATGATACTAAATCGCTTTAATCTTCTGAATAAATGTTCGGATATAAACAAACCAACTAATACTAAGGAGCATAGTTGCGATATTTAGGGTCACTTCTTGCATCCACGGGAAAGCATGCCATGGCCAAATATGAACCATGACTGTCAAAGATGTAATCCCTGCTGCCCATTTTCCCCACCAATTGGAGCTTAAAATGAAATGACCGTTATTAAATAAGTATATAGCCGGAAGCGCAATTGCCACATATCGTACAAGATAAAAAATGAAAAACCATCCCGGGAAACGACCCACAAGCGTTAAATAACCCACCACAGTTATAATGCAGGCAAAGTCAGCAATGGGGTCTAACCATTTTCCGAAATGGGTAACCTCGTTTGCTTTTCGGGCAAACCAGCCATCCAATGTGTCCGATAGAACCGCCAATACAATCAATAGGAAAGTGATTGTACCCATGGCTGGATCTCGTAAGGTATAAACGATGGGTACGGCCATAAGTGCGCGTCCCAGGCTAATCATATTCGCTACGGTTAAAATTCGAGTTGGATCTGTAATTTTGGGTTTATTTGACATTTGTTAAAACATGTTGGTTATGCATGATAGACAACGAATCAACATCATAGATGAAATCACAATGTGCAGAAACAAATTGTTTATCATGCGAAATGAGAATTAAATGTTTTTGGGTTAACATTTCCTTAAAAAATTGGCTTAAAATTAACTTTTGATTCCAACCCAATCCAAAGGTTGGTTCATCTAAAATCAAGACGTCATAGTCACAATGGGCTAAAATAATAATCAATGCCATCCGTAAGTTTGACCAGGGGATATCCAAGACAGATTGATCTTTCACTAATTCCCAATTAATCTGGTATGAATTTAGACGATTAATGCATTTATTTATCAGTCGGGGATTCATTTTCTGGTTCACCACCAATTCAGACAAGAATGATTCCAACGAATCCGGACCCAGCATTCGTTCTGGGAATTGATCTAATGCAGCAATTCGGGGTGTTTTACCATCTATATATAGATTTATTTCACCTTTATCAGGGATAAGTATTCCTGTCATTAATTTGGAGATAGTGGTTTTCCCACACCCGTTTTTACCAATTAAACCGATAGAACGGGCATCGTTGATATTGCAGGAACAATGTTCCAGAATATGAGTATTATTTCCCTCATATTGAAAGCAAAGATCATTCATTACTAATGATAATTTTCCAGCGGAATGACGATAATTATAATGGGTTAAATTTGATTCGAGGTTAACAGTTTTCAAACCGGATAAACTCAATTCCCATTGAATATCTCCATATTGTAAATCCGCCGGGTCAGAAGTAAACCATAATACTGTTTTAATATTGGACATTTTACTTCGGATCCATTTCACCCAATGATTTTTTGCATTTTCATTCAAGAATGAAAGGCCATCATCAATAAATATGGCGTCCGGATCCGTACTGAAGGCTGTTATAAGATTTAACATTTCCATTTCTCCACCACTCAAGGTGACTGGATGACGCTGCCAATCGGCTATCATGGGTAAATCACTTTTGAGTTCATCAAGCCTATGTTGGAGTATTTGGAAATCTGTAAATTTATTTTCAAAAGCAAATGACAATTCTGTCTCTATGGTGTGGGAAAGAATTTGGTTTTCCGGATTTTGAAATACGATTTGGATGGACTCTGGAATCGATTTACCCTCAAAGGAAAAATTAGGTCGTGCATCAGACTCAAACCCAGCCATGGTTTTAATAAGCTGGGATTTCCCACTACCGCTTTCTCCATAAATCACATGGAGACCTGCCGAAAATGAATGGACTGCAGACCGATTAAATTTATGAAAATTTAGATTAAAGGAAATAGAATCAGTCATGAATCAGGTTTCGCACGATCCGTGTAGATGAGCCTAAATTTCGATGAATCACATTCGTGGCAGCATAGCTCGCTTTTAGAAATGCATTCCGATCTTCAAACAATTGTTTCATTCCAAGGTAAAGATCTGTTCCAGTGTCAATAGCAAAGCCACCTCCATCGGCAATCAGTTCCTCTGCTTCATTAAAATTCTTGTAGTTCGGACCAAAAAACACAGGTAAACGAGCAATTGCCGGTTCCATCACATTATGGACCCCGGTAGAAAATCCGCCCCCAATGTAGGCCATTTGGCCATCCCAATAGAGTTGGGATAATCGACCAATTGTATCCACTATAATCACCCGGGCATCCAGTTGGTTTGGATTTTTATATCCCAATCTGGCTGTGGAAAAATGATTAGACTGAAAAAATGATTCGGCCGAAGATACATTCCTATCCGTAGGCTCATGAGGAACCCACAAAAGATTCAAATCTTCAATCTCATTCATTAGGCTGATGATAGACCCCTGAATAACCTGTTCGTCTTCAGAGTGAATGCTCCCTGCCAAAAGCAGCTTGGGACGTAGTAATACAGATTCAGTACGTTCGGACGTGAATTGATCTGCTTTCTGTTTGACTTGATCATATCGTGGATTACCCAACACACGTACGATAGGCTGACCGGTAGGATAAAGTATATGCTGCAATCGTTCATGATCCAACGTGGAAATCGTATAAATAGCCGAAAAACAGCCATAAACGTTTCTATAAAAATTTCTTACCACAGGGAAAAGTTTTGATGTATTCTCCGAAAACCGTGCAGCAAATAACGTTGAATGGATTCCCATAGATTTCGCTTTCCAAATTAAATTTGGCCATACATCATAGGCAGCAAGTATTAACTTCTTCGGTTGAACAACTTTTAAACACTTTTTCACCATCCACGGTAAATCAATCGGTAAATAGACCTTGCAGTCAATATGTTTATCATCCACATGCTGAAAGCCCGACGGAGAGAAAAAACTCACAACCGCTAAGGAATGAGGTTCCACTTCTTTCAGTCCCGCAAGCACGGGCTTCACTTGTTCAAATTCACCATGAGAGGCTGCATGGAACCAATAGATCGTTTTTCCCTGGCCCGTCCGTTCCATAAATGATTTCAATTCCCCGTAGGATCGAAATCGTCCTATCATGCCATCTCGGATTTTTTTATGGAATAATGATCCAACAACACCGAATATCAAAAGTGCTGGCAAAAGAAATATATTATAAATAATCTTCCAAATGGTCATGAAATATCCAGACTGGTTATGGCCGAAAATACGTGATCTGTCTCAATCCCATTCATACAATATTGTTCTTTACGGTAACAAGGAATACTACCATTTTGTGAACAGGGTCTGCACCACAAACCTTTCTTTTCTACCACTTGGGATGACTGTAAAAAGACACCCGCACCAGTCTCCTTTGCTGTTGGGCCCAATAATGTGACAGCAGAGATACCTAACGCCTCTCCTGCATGGAGAAATCCCGTATCGCTACCGAGAACAAATTGAGCCTGACTGATTATGGCTAATGATTCTCTTAAATTTGTTTTTCCATGGCGATCAATCACCTTGGAATCTGCAGAATTTTGAATCATTTCACAAATATCATCACCAACACCGCCAATCAACACAGCTTGCAAATTGAACTCCTTGGCACATTGGTCGATTACTCGCGCATACCTTTCCGCTTTCCAACGCTTTTGTGCCCAGGCTGCACCGGGAGTTACTACAAAATATTTTCCATTAAAACCGTTTCTGGCTGATAAATTATTTATACCACTTTTTTCAGCTGCCGAAACAAACAATTGGGACTGTTCAATCGTAAAGTTTTCTGGTAACAAATGTTGAATCGGTTCATGGAGCCAAGTCCGGACGGTGAAGTTATTCGGAAAATCATTTTTATGGAAAGCAAATAATTTAAACCGATTCCAACGCGGTTTTCTTATATGGACATTATTTGTAGTAATAAATCCCCGTCGAATTATCTGAGAACGGGTTGTATTATGAAGGTCAATGGCCAAATCATATCCCATCATTTCCATTTCAAACCCGGTTTGGCGCAGTTGCCTATATCCGCCATTAATATCAACCGCGTGGATTTTATTAATAAATGGATGACCTTCCAATAGTGGTGCAAATTTGGACAAGGTCATAAAATCAATTTTAGATTCTGGAAAATATTTTTTTAAAGTGCCAATTACCGATGTGGTATGGACAATATCCCCGATAGAACTGAAACGAAGGACCAGAATGGTCCGTGGGCTAGACACGGCTTTACCCTGTACGCTGCGCGTTAAAACTAATCAAATCCACCATAGATTGTTTATAAGGAGAATCTGGATAAGGTGAAATGGCATCCAATGCCTGATGATTAAATTCATCAATTTTTTGTTTGGCATAAGTGAATCCACCAGCTCCATCTACAATCATTTTTAAATCAGCCAGATTAGCGGAGGATTTCTTTCTCAGAGATAATATTTTTTTAATTTGCCGCGTTTCCACTTTTGAAAGTTTTTCATACGTATGAATCAAGGGTAATGTCATCATGTTACGCTTCACATCAGCACCCATATCTTTTCCCGTTTGATTCTCACTGCCTAATAAATCAAATAAATCATCTTTCACTTGGAAGGCCATTCCCAATTTTGTGCCATAAGTAACCATGGCTTTTCTGTCTTTTTCTTTCCCTGTGGATGTAATGGCACCTAGCTCACAACTGGTGGACATAAGGGACGCGGTTTTTTGATAAATCATATCGTAATACACTTCTTCAGTCATGGATCTTGTTAATGCCTTTTCTACCTGGAGAATTTCACCCGCAGCCAGTTTTTCCGCCGTATCTGCAATAAGCTGCAATGCAGCAAAATCTTTTAAGCCCACCATATTGATCAATGTTTTACTTAAAATAAAATCACCCATAAGAACCGCTATCTTATTCTTCCATATTCGATTAATCGAAGGAAATCCACGGCGTTTTTCTGCTTCGTCAACTACATCATCATGGATCAATGTAGCCAGGTGGAGCAATTCAATCATGGCTGCAGCTCGATAACTATTTATCGTTGGTTGGCTGCACACGCGAGAAGCAAGGATAGTTAATATTGGGCGAATATGCTTACCTTTATGCCGTATAATATATTTACCAACCAGATTAATTAACCGAACTTCTGAACGGAGTGCGTTTCTAAATTCCTCTTCGAAAAGCTTAATGTCCTCAAAAATTGGTTGGGTAATCTCCTTCAGGGATTTAAGTTCTTGTCTCACAGTCTGAAATTACCCAGATTTTTTCCGATTTACCAGCCAACTCACACCAATACTCAATTCGTATAAACCCAATAAAGGAATGGACATTAAAACGAGACTTACGGGATCCGGGGGTGTAATAAAAGCACTTAAGACTAAAATCACTACAGCCGAATGACGTCGGTAATGGCTCATAAATGCTGGTGTTAATAAACCGATAACAGACAAAATAAACACCAAAACAGGTAGTTCAAAAATGAAACCACTTCCAATCATCAGCCAGGTGATAAAATTGAAATAATAATTGATGGAAAAATTATTATCAATTCCAGTCATTCCTACTGAAGTAAAAAATTCAAGAGAAAATGGAATCATAACCGTGTAGGCGAATATCAATCCTATGAGGAAGGATAAATAAGTAAAAATGATTAATGGAGCTGCATATTTCTTTTCATTTAAATAAAGGCCCGGCGCGATGAACTTCCATAGCTGAAACGTTAAAACCGGGATGGCAAGCACCACACCACCGATGAGAGCAATTCCCCATTTAATCATGAACATCCCCTGGACTTTTAACACTTGCAAATCCATGGGAGTTGATAAATTTTGGGTTGGCCTGATTAATAAATCAATCAGGGCATCTATAAAAAAGAATGTAATCGCCGCTCCTAACAAAATGGATCCCAAGGATTTGACAAGTCGCCATCGTAATTCTTCCAAATGATCCAGGAATGGCATTGAATTTTTGTTTTTACTCATGGGCTTTCTTCAACAAGGAAGTCGCAACTTCGTGGGGAGAAGTTTGGATGGTGTCCAAATGATTGATGGATATTTCAAGTTGATCTAATCGTTCCTGCGTCCAGAATTTTTTAAGGAGTCTATCCTGAATTATATTATATACCCTGTTTCGATGTCTATCTAATTGTTTTTGGATTAAGATTCCTTCCTTCTCCATGACTTTTAGCAATTCATTCATGCCATTGTAGAGATCAAGTATTCCTTCATTTCTATCCACGGATGTATTGAATACCGGTGGCTCCAGTTTCCCCTTATTTGTAAATGTGTGGAGCATACTTTTTAAAGATTGAGCTAATCTCCCCGCCCCGTCGCGGTCCGATTTGTTGATAACAAACATATCCCCAATTTCAATTAAACCTGCTTTCATCAGTTGAATTTCATCTCCAGATTCCGGAACCAATACAACCAAAGTTAAATCGACTGCTTTGGCCACATCATGCTCTCCCTGGCCGACACCCACCGTTTCAATAATGACCACATCTTTACCGCTGGCTGAAAGGATATCCCCAACATCCTGGGTTTTTCTCGCCAATCCCCCCAAATCGCCATGGGATCCCATACTTCGGATAAATACATTATTATTCCATATATAATTGTTCATCCGAACCCGGTCACCTAAGAGCGCACCACCTGTGAAAGGACTGGTGGGATCCACAGCCACCACACCAACACTTTTTCCATTATCGATAAATTTCCGAATTAACCTATTGGTCAGGGTACTTTTGCCCGCACCGGGTGGACCCGTAATGCCAATTCTAATTGCTTGGTTTTCTGAGGTGTGAACTTCTTTAAAAAATGAGTCGGGAATATTGCCGTCATTTTCTATTTGACTGATGACCTTGGAGAGGGTGCGATGATCGTTCGATCGAATTCGATCCAGCGTATCTGAATCCATTGTACTTATGTTTTAATTAAAAAGTGTTTAAGAGAAAGATTGTCGGAAATCATTAAAATTAAAAATGGTAATATCGCTCCCATTTCGTTTAACTAATTTTTTATCTTCCAGTAATTTTAAAGTACGGGAAACTGTTTCCCTAGAGGTACCCGCCATATTGGCTATATCCTGTTGATAGGGTAAATTTTGAACCGTCACATCTCCTCGCTTTATGGTTCCACGTTCTTCCGCCAACCGTATGAGAGTGATACCAATTCGTTGTTCAGAGTCACTCAAGGACAAACTTTCGATTTGTTGATCGCTTTTCCGTAGACGAACCGCCAATTCCTCTAATAGGGAAATGGCAATTTTTGGATATGTTTCCAGACATTCGAGAAAATCTCGTCTAGATAAAGTCATCACTTCTGCATCTTCGTTCGCCACAATATTAGCCGATCGACCTTCTCCATCTAATAAAGACATTTCTCCAAAAAAATCGCTTTCCCCCAACAATGCCAGGATCACTTCCCTCCCGTCATCACTCAAACGGGTCACCTTTACGGTACCACTCGTCATAATAAAAAAAGTTTCCCCAGTGCTTTCTTCCAAAAGGATCATTTGACCTTTTTCATAATCGCGGGAAACCATTTTAGATGCAATCCTGTTTAAATCAGAATCTGATAGATCTGTAAATATAGGAACATTTCGTAGATGATCGGTTTTACTCATGGCAGAAAATACAATCTAAATAAGGATAGATGGAAAAGGTAAAATTACGATGATTTTACTTCAATGTTTGTGATGAATCTCACAATATTTATCTAAAAAAGAAAAATTATTTCAATTCATTCACTTCCAAAAGATCGATAATCATACCACCGGGCTTAAGACCACCGGCACTCATTTCAATTTTTAGATTATAACCAACAGGTACTGGTGTTGAGGATTGCAAGAGATATTCTTTCCAATCCATTTCTGTTAATTGAATGGATCCTAAGAGTACTTTTTCTGAATCACTGACTTCAGCATATAATTGAACAAATCCACCATTCGCCAATACTTTTCCAAAAAAAGATACGCTATATAGATTATCAGATTTGACTTTACCCATATCCAATATCATATGTGGAACCACGCAACCACCGGATACATAAAGAGATCGATTGCCGCCACCCGTAGGAGCATCACTTTTATATTCCGCAGATGCACCTTGTTCCCAAGCATCCATCGAGTCGTATTTTTCAAAGGAAGTGGAATAAATGAAATCGTTCATTGTGCCTAATATTTTTTCACATCCCGTGGTTAATAAGCCAATGGCAGCAAATAGAATGAAAATCTGAGAGAGTATTTGTTTCATCATCGGCGTAAAATTACTCCTTAAGGGAACACGATTCAACACATTTTTTCTTTTGGCTAAGTGCGTAATAATGAGATAACTTCGCGTCCGAAATTTTAATTAATATTTGAGGAACCAATGGATCGACATCCGCAACAAATAAAAAGAGAACGTCAGGACAAAAAGCGCCATGAACTCAATGTGGCGAAAAGGTCAGACTTAAAAACAACGATTAAACGTGTATTGCAATCCACCGACGCCGGTGAAGCACAAAGTCTATATACAAAGGCTGTAAGCACCATTGATAAAATGGCAAGCAAAGGCCTCTTAAAGAAGAACACCGCTGCCCGCCGAAAATCCCAGATTACTCGGCATTTGAATTCTTTATCTGCCTGACCGGCCCCTCTCATATTTATCAATGAAAAAACCCCGTTTACACGGGGTTTTTATTTATATTGTCTCTACTGGAAATTATGATATAATAATATGCTAACTATCATATACCTGGTAGTTTGGCGCTTCCTTCATAATTTTTACTTCATGAGGATGACTTTCTTTTACCCCGGCAGATGTGGTTTGAATAAATTCTGCTTTCCCGTGAAAATCTCTAATATCTTTCGCACCGCAATATCCCATAGAAGATCTTAATCCACCCATCAACTGGTGGATGGTATTTCGAACGGAACCACGATAGGGGACCATTCCTTCAATGCCTTCTGGGACGAGTTTGGTAGCTTCAGCACCTTCCTGGAAATATCTATCACCACTCCCTTCCTGCATGGCGCCGAGAGAGCCCATCCCGCGATATGATTTATACTGACGCCCTTCAAACAGAATAGATTCGCCGGGACTTTCGTCCATTCCGGCTAACATACTGCCAAGCATTACCACTTCTGCTCCTGCTGCAATAGCCTTGGATACATCACCACTATAACGGAGACCACCATCGGCAATAATTGGAATATTATGTTTTTGGGCTTCATCCACGCTATTCATGATCGCCGTGAGCTGGGGCACCCCAACACCGGCTACAATACGGGTGGTACAACTGGCCCCTGCCCCAATACCAACCTTTACACAATCCACACCCACATCAATTAATGCTTTTGTCCCATCAGCAGTGGCCACATTTCCTGCAATCACCTGAACGTCGCCCACTGATTTTTTAATTTCCTGGATTGAGTTCAACACACCTGCCGAATGACCATGAGCTGTATCAATCACAATCACATCTACGCCCGCTTTGGATAAGGCTTTCGCTCTTTCTTTTCCATCTCTACTAACGCCCAGAGCAGCACCTACACGTAACCGGCCACTATCATCTTTACATGCTTGAGGGAAATCCTCTTTTTTCTGAATATCTTTCACCGTGATTAGTCCTGCAAGTCTGCCTTTTTTATCCACAACCAGTAGTTTTTCAATTCGATGTTGCTGTAGTACATTCTTTGCTTCCTCTAAAGTCGTGCCTATGGGTACAGTAATCAGTCGTTCTGATGTCATACGATCCCGAACGGATAAACGATCATCTTTTTCAAAGCGTATATCCCGATTGGTAATAATACCTACAAGCTTTCCATCTTCCAACACAGGTAATCCGCTGATATGATAATTGGCCATCACTGTTTTTGCATCTCGGATGGTTTTATCCGCAGTTAATGTGATCGGATCCACAATCATGCCACTCTCAGATCGCTTAACCCGATCAACCATTTTTACCTGGTTCTCAATCGATAAATTTTTATGGATTATTCCGATACCACCTTCTCTGGCTAAGGCCACCGCCATGTCGCTTTCTGTTACTGTATCCATGGCAGCAGACAGGAGTGGAATATTCATGGTTATTTCCTTAGTAAGTCGGGTCTGTAAATTAACTTCTCTGGGAAGTACATTCGATTTTTGGGGCACGAGCAGTACATCATCAAAAGTGAGTGAATGTACAAATGGTGGTCTGTTTTTCATTATACTATGATAGCTTGATGCGTTTATTAACGCCGTTGATCAATTTTCCTGATTGAATTAGTTTGTTGACAGTTGCAAAATCATTCGACAAAGGACGATCTTCCATTGAAAAGATTTGATGCCGTCGCAGGAGATTCATGACTGGGATTAATCCATTCCCCGATACCAGTTTTTTGTGAAACCGATAATTTACATTTCCTGCTACTATGATTTCTATGGCCAAAATAGTTCTGACATTATCCAAAATACGTAAGCATTTCCGACCTGCCCATGGTGCCATGCTGACAAAATCTTCCTGTCCTGCTGAGGTCGAAATGGAGTCCACACTGGCAGGATGGGCCAATGTTTTATTTTCAGAGGCCAATGCGGCTGCCGTCACTTGGGCTAACATAAATCCTGATTCCAAACCGGGATTCACGGCACCAAACATGGGAACTCGATCACCGATGCCCTTCATAAGATAATTGACACGTCGTTCGGCAATGGCTCCGATCTCGGACATGGCAATGGATAATGTATCCAATGCCTGAGCCACGGGTTCAGCGTGAAAATGGCCGGAATTCATTACATCGCCATTCGGGAAAACGAGCGGATTATCGGAGATAGAATTCAATTCATTATTGATAATTTTTTCTGCAATGCTGTAAACTTCACGGCTTGAGCCGTGGACATGTGGAATACAACGCACACAATATGGATCCTGAATTCGACCGCAGTCATCATGGGAATGAACAATGTCACTGCCTTGAAGCATATTATAAACATTGGTGGCAGAAACAACCTGACCCGGGTGCTTTTTCAATTTATGAATTTTAGGTGTAAATACAATGCGGGTCGATAAACTGGCTTCCGTGGATAAAGCACCTGCAATATCGGCAGTTTTTAATAGATTTTGTGATTCGGATAAAGCGCGTATCCCTAGCGCCGTGGACACTTGTGTCCCGTTGATGAGGCTTAAGCCCTCTTTTGCATTTAAAACAATTGGGTCCAAGTTTGCTTCTTTTAATGCAAGCATGGCAGGCATGATGCGATCTTGAAAGTGCACATCTCCTTCTCCAATCAACGCGCGAGCCATATGGGCTAATGGGGCCAAATCTCCAGAGGCACCCACAGATCCTTTACGGGGTATTACGGGTAAAATATCGTGGTTGAGCATATCTGCCATTAGTTGTGCCAATGCTAATCGAACGCCACTATATCCTTTTGCCCAAGTCATGAGTTTCAAGATCATGGTAATACGCGTCACACCCAAATCTAAGGGCTTTCCTACCCCGCATGCATGTGAACGGACCAAATTCAATTGAAGCTTTCGACGATCTTCCTTACTAATTGGAACTGTACTCAATTGGCCAAATCCTGTATTCACACCATAAATTTGTTGATTATTATCTAATAATGACCTGAGAATTTTATGGGATTTACGAATGGACTTTTTCGCCTCAGGAGATAGACGAATACGAGCGGGGCCATCCAATATGGGCGCTAATTGTCCCCATTGGATTGATTTGTTTGAAATAAGGACTGTACCCATTGAGCAAGTTATAACTTTTTATAAATATTGAACAAGAAGAGTGAAAGGAAATTTTATATATTTTAAGATGTAAAATTCCGGATTTATTGATTTATTCTTATTAGATTTGAAACAAGTACCTATGCAAAAATAGATCGTTTTATTACTGGAAATCAATTTCAAAAAGATTAACATTATCTCAAATTTTCTAAAAATGAATCAAACATGTCATTTTTAAGGGCATTCTTTTACGATTCACTATTGGCCAAATCCGAAGAGGCCTGCCTTACGGAATGGCGGAGTGAACTAGTGAAGCATGTCCACGGAAATGTATTAGAAATTGGCGCGGGAACCGGGGCCAATATTTTATTTTATCCCAAGAATGGAATTGAATTAACGCTATCTGAACCGGATAAACATATGCGTACACAATTGGAAGAAAAAGTAAAGGATGAAGGATTAGATCATGTGACCATTTCTTCACATACGATTGAGGAGAACCACAAACCAGATGCTACCTTTGACTGTGTAGTTTCTACCCTTGTATGCTGCTCCGTCCCAAACCTTGCGTCGGCGTTTTCGGAAATCAAACGAATTTTAAAACCAGATGGATATTTTATATTTCTCGAACACGTCGGTGCAGAAAAAGGTACGAGAAGAAGACGATGGCAGAATCGGCTAACACCCCTTTGGTGTAAAATATCGGGAAATTGTCATTTAAATCGGGAAACAGAAATTGCATTTAAAAATGCCGGATTCACCTTTAAAGAAATCAAACGAGAAAGTATGCGAAAAGCCACACCCTTGGTTCGCCCAACCATTCGTGGAATTGCTATAAAAAACTAAATAATGGAAAACCGAGTTCAATTCCGAAAAGCGTTAAAAAATGATTTAAATACTATTGTTAAAATGTTAGCAGATGATGCCTTAGGCACATCAAGGGAACGGTTTGAATCTCCACTCCCTTCATCTTATTCCAACGCATTCGATTCCATTGATAAGGATTCCAACAATGCCCTTATTGTCGCCATATTGAAAGATGAAATCATCGGCGTACTCCAACTAACATTTATCCCCAATCTTACTTACCAAGGTAGTTGGCGTGCTATGATTGAGGGCGTTCGTGTATCTACAAAATTTCGTTCGAAAGGGATTGGACAATCACTAATTCAAGAAGCCATTCGCCGTGCAAATATAAAAGGGTGCCTCTTGGTTCAATTGACCACAGATAAACAAAGACCAGATGCGATTAAATTCTATGAAAAATTGGGGTTTACTTCCTCACATGAAGGAATGAAACTTCACCTGAACGGTTCTGAATAATTACTCGTGACCAAAAACCAAATTTTTCAACTGCCTGAACACCTTCCAAAGCGAATCGCCCTAATCGTTTTTTCACTCTTTTTCATAATGGCTGGTGGTAACCATTTTGCCAATCCAGATTTCTATGTTGCAATAATGCCTCCCTATCTACCTTTTCATCTCGAAATAGTTTATGTAAGTGGCATTCTCGAGATTTTTGGGGGAATCACCATAATGATTCCTCGTTATCGCTCCTTTGCCGGTTGGGGCATTATTCTCCTCCTATTGGCCATATTCCCTGCGAATATCCACATGGCACTTCACCCAAAATTATTTACCGAAATAACCCCCATTGTACTTTATGCTCGTTTACCCATTCAACTGCTTTTTATCTTTTGGGTATATTGGATAACACATAATACAGCAAATAATTAATCACCGATCCATTTCGTTATATTTCCTTTTAGACTTTTACCTGTTTGACCCTCACAGAACTTACCCGTATTTTCTCAGCAAATTATGATTCTAACACAGGAGATATCAAATTATGAAATTCAAAATAATAACAGGATTACTATCATTCATTTTCTTTATAGGCGGTTGTACCGTGCCAACCCCTAAAACTATAACCGTGGAGAGCACCACCGTATCAACGGAACAAAATCCATTTTATACAGAAAGTTCACTGTATATGAAATATCCCGAATTTGATGAAATTAAAAATGAAAATTATACCCCAGCCTTTGAAAAAGGTATGGCAGATCATATGGCTGAAATTGACGCTATAGCAGAACGGGCAGATTCACCCACTTTAGAAAACACTATTATTGCCATGGAGAAATCCGGCGCATTATTGGATCGCGTGGCTACGGTCTTTTTTGCACTCATCTCAGCCAATACCAACGAAGAAATGGAAAAAATTCGCAGTGAAATGGCCCCCAAGTTATCGGCCCATAGTGATCAAATTTTACTCAATGGAAAACTATTCCACCGGGTTAAAACTATATATGAGCAGCGAGACCAATTGGGACTCGACGCAGAATCAAAACGGTTGGTTGAAAAGTATTATACTGATTTTATACGATCTGGTGCCAATTTATCAAACGAGGAAAAAGAATCCCTTAAAAAGATTAATGGTGAAATGGCCGTTTTACAAACCACATTTAGTCAGAATGTATTAAAAGAGGTTAATGCCTTAGCTGTTGTGGTGGATTCTAAAGATGAATTGGAAGGCTTGTCTGATGCGGCTATCGAAGCAGCTGCGAATGAAGCCAAATCTCGTGAATTAGACGGTAAATATGTCATCACCTTACGAAATACCAGTGGTCAGCCACCTATGGCTTCTTTGACGAATCGTGCTTTGCGAGAACGCATTCATAAAACATCCCTTTCTCGCGGTAGCCGCGGCGGTGATTTTGACAATCGAGACATCTTGGCAAACGTAATCAAACTCCGGGCGGAAAGAGCACAACTCATGGGATATAATAACCACGCCGCCTATTCCCTGGAAAATCAAACTGCCCAGACGCCGAAAGCCGTGAATGAACGGCTTAGCAGTCTTGCGCCAAAAGCAGTGGCCAACGCGATCAAGGAAGCAACGGACCTTCAAAAAATGATTGATGCGGAAGACGGCAGTTTTAAACTCGCCTCTTGGGATTGGGATTTTTATACAGAAAAAGTCAGAGCGGATCGCTATAATTTTGATGCATCCCAACTCAAACCCTATTTTGAGATGGATAACGTACTTCAAAATGGTGTCTTTTATGCAGCAACTCAATTATTCGGCATCACGTTTAAGGAACGGTTTGATCTGCCAGTTTATCAAGAAGATATTCGTGTTTTTCAAGTATTCAATGAAGACGGCTCTGTACTGGCATTATTTATATTTGATGGATATGCCCGCTCATCTAAAAGAGGTGGTGCGTGGATGAATGCCTATGTGAGTCAATCCAAACTAAAGGGAAATAAACCGGTCATTGCCAACCATATGAATGTGGTAAAACCACCCAAAGGTGAACCCACACTCATGTCTTTTGATGAAGTGATTACTACGTTTCATGAATTTGGCCATGCCCTCCATGGCATGTTTTCTGATGTAAATTACTCCTATTTTGCCGGAACCTCTGTCCCAAGAGATTTTGTGGAATATCCTTCTCAAGTCAATGAAATGTGGGCCATTTGGCCGGAAGTGCTAAAGAACTATGCCGTTCACCATGAGACCGGCAAGCCTATGCCAAAAAAACTTTTAGACAAAGTATTGGCGACTCAAAAGTTTAATCAAGGATTTTCCACCACTGAATATTTGGCTGCGTCTCTATTGGATCAAGCTTTGCATCAACTTTCCCCGGATCAGGTTCCATCTGGCGAAGAGATTATCGCTTTTGAAGCAGATGCACTTAAAACAGCCGGCGTGTCCATGGACGTAATTCCACCCCGTTACCGCAGCACTTATTTCTCCCATATTATTGGTGGATATTCTGCCGGATATTATTCCTATATTTGGAGCGAAGTATTGGATGCAGATACAGTAGAATGGTTTAAAGAAAATGGCGGGCTTAAAAGAGAAAATGGTGATCATTTCCGGAAAACACTCCTTTCCCGTGGTGGTAGTAAAGATGCGTTAAAAATCTTTAAAGATTTTCGAGGCGCTGAACCGAATATTCAACCCTTATTGGATCGACGGGGATTGAACTAAAACCACTTCAATGGTTTCAATTATATGCATTCCCTTAGATGAGAATTCCTCTTTTCTAAGAGGGTCAGCCAAAGCGCCGCCTCTTATTTTGGATGCCTTTCGTTCGGATGCGTCCAATATGTATGCTGAGAATGGGTTTAATTGTGGTGATAGTGGCAAGGTCAAGAACCTTGGAAATTTGCAACTCACCGCCGGAAAACCAGCCATGGATTCTATCCAAAAAGCGGTAAGAAAAGAATTAAATCGTAACCAAAAAGTCGTCTCTCTTGGTGGCGATCATTCTATCACCTTTCCCATCATTCAAGCATACAGTCAATCATACCCTGATCTTAACATTCTCCATATCGACGCCCATCCCGACCTTTATGATAACTTTGAAAATAACCCTTATTCCCACGCGTCCCCTTTTGCACGGATTATGGAAAAGGGTTTGGTGAATCGATTGGTCCAAGTGGGCATTCGCACATTAAATGATCATCAAAAAGAACAGGTAAAACAATTTGGGGTTGAAGTGATTGAAATGAAAGATTTTGATCCAACAGTTTCCTTTCAATTTGGTGGACCTCTTTATATTTCAATTGATATGGATGCACTTGACCCAGCATTCGCCCCCGGCGTCTCCCATCATGAACCGGGAGGACTTTCCACTAGAGAGGTCATTAATATAATTCATCAATTAAATGGAAATGTGGTGGGTGGCGATATTGTTGAATACAATCCCGATAGAGATATTAATGAAATGACCGCAATGGTAGGTTCAAAATTATTGAAGGAATTAATTGGGAAAATTCTCAAATAAAGTTTACTCAAGAATTCAATTTTCCTTGAGTTCGCTTATACTAAAGTATCTACTCGATTAAATACTGTATAATCCACAGGGATGGCTTCACTGAATGCGCGTCCATATCGTTTATTCACAATTCGGTCATCCATGACAATAAAGATACCTTCGTCATAAGCGGTACGAATCAACCGACCAAACCCTTGACGAAAACGGATCACCGATTCCGGTAGCGCATAATCCATAAACCGATTGCCCCCCTCTGTTTCAATCATATTCCCATAGGCCTTCACCAATGGTTCCGTGGGCACATCAAAGGGCATTTTTACAATAATGAGTACTTCCAGTAAATCACCGGGGAGATCTACCCCTTCCCAGAATGCATTGGTCCCCAGCAAAATGCCGTTGGGTGATTGGTGCATTCCTCGCACAAGTCCCATTCGAGACGCCTGTCGCTTTTGGGCATAAATAGGTAGATTTCTTCCATCCGGATGACGCTGCAACATTTGATATGTATTTTCTAATTGGGCCCGGGACGTAAACAGGACCATCATCCGTTTATTATACCGCTTGTGGCAGGTCAATATCATTTGCGCCAAAACGTCTGGTTTCTGTCCGTCTCCCCCGGAATACTGATAATAGGTGACTTGATCACTATAATGAAATGGGCTCTCAAAAACAGCGGTCTGTACATCGTCAAATTCTACTCCATTCAATCCGGTTCTCTGAAGGAAATAATCAAAGGAATCCCTAATTCGGATGGTTGCACTAGTGAGAATGCAATGGTTCAGTTCTTTAAATAAACCGCTGGCCAAATCGTTGGCCAAATCAATGGGGGCTGCCTGAACAGTGAGGATCAATCGGGTGCGTCCGCCTATATTTCTGAAATTGCCTTCATACCAATACACATTATTGTTATCTTGATTACGCGTCAATGCCTGAATAAGCAATAAGGAATCCGTCATGAGACTTTCACCGCGATCAAATAACTGATGGAGTTCCAAGAAGTCTTCCTTTGTTTCATCAATATCCATCAATGCTTCCCGCAGTTTTCGCACCTGGTTTCTTACCGAGTGAATCCCCCGATTCATTTGTTCCAATTCTGAAGATAATGGGCCAAATTCTTCCGTTAAATTTTCTATGATGAGCTTGGTTGAATATTTAGCATTGGTATCAAATTTATATAGACTGTTTCCTGCCATTTGATCAAAAAAGTCTTTTACCGAGTCACGACAATTCTCAATAGTTCGGGCCAAGTCCCTTCTCATACCCTCAAATTGCGGATGGAGGCCTCCAAGAGATTTCAGTTGATTATTCCATCGAACCGAATGGGAATGATCCGGGTCTATACGTTCTAAAAAATACTTCAGAGAACGTTGATCTAACACAGCCGTAAACTGGCGATAGGCGGCCTGAGGAATATTGTGGGCTTCATCAATAATAACGGATTGATGTTCCGGTAAAAACCCCATCCCTTCTCCCGCATCCATTCGCGCTTTTCCTTCAGACAGTAAAAGTGCATGGTTCACCACAATTAAGTTGGCTTGATAAACCAATTTTCGCAATGGGCCAAAAAAGCATCCGCCGTGACGAGAACAAATAGGGGACGTACAAAATCCCGGTTCGCTCTGAACCAACGCCATGAGTCGATAGGTAAATCCATTGGTAAAGCCTGGGCATTCATCCATATCTCCCGTTTGGGTCCATTCCAGCCAAACCATAAGGGGAATCAGGTACATGGCCTCTTCTCCATTTAACATTTTATCTGTGCCGCCAATAAGCCAGTTTAATCGAGACTTACATAGATAGTTGCTCCGGCCTTTCATCACCACCGCCTGTACAGATGAATCAATGGCATGGGTTAGTCGGGGTAAATCCTTGTTAAACAATTGATCCTGTAGGTGTTTGGTGTAGCAGGAAACAATGACCGGGCCATCATCCGGATGGGTCAGGTTATACTTAATGGCAGGAAATAAATAAGCCATACTTTTACCCAATCCAGTCCCCGCCTCCGCGATGCCAATCCCTCCGGGACTGGTCAGAATATCATCCACAAATTGACTGAAATAAGCTTGGTTTGGACGATCTTCGTATGCTTCGTAGGATTGATCTAAATCACCATCTGGACCAAAGACTTCCGTGCTATTCCGATTAGAAATATCTTTTTTCCCTTCATGAATAAAGACGTTGATATTGGTCGGTTTCTGAATTTTGGATTCGGTAAGCGCATTTTTTAAATCACCCGTTTTGGTGAGTGCATTTGCCAAATTAATAAATAGCTCTTTGTTATGAACTTGAAATGGTTTGAGTAAGGCTACTATTCTTGAAATAAGTTCCAGACTATAACTTGATGCTTCTTCAATGAGCTCCACAAAAATTTGTCCACAATTTTCTGTATCTGATTCCGCCCGATGAGCCCCTTCTGTGGACAAACTAAAATAATCCGAAACTGCACTCAAATTATGGGCCGGCTGAAAATATAACATTCCCCGCGACAATGTGAGTGTGTCGTAATATTTCCGATCAGGAAGTTTCTTGTCATGGCGGTCTGCCATGGCCTCTAAATAGGCAAGGTCAAATGGCGTATTGTGTGCCACAATTGGTATATCACCGATAAACTGAAAGAATTCATTTATGATGCTGCTTTCAGACGGCGCATCTGCAACCATATTATTGGTAATACCCGTGATTTTCTCTATAAGTTCGGGAATGGGGATCCCTGGATTGACCAATGTGGTATAACGATCAGCCGGTTCTCCATCTTTAAACAAAATGGCCGCCACTTCGATGACACGATCAACCTCCGGTTGGAGACCTGTGGTCTCAAAATCCAGAGCAATGAATGAATCTAATTGGAGTGTTTTTAAGAGGGTCGGACGGTCCATCAACAATGGGCCGTTTTAATCACTGTGACCAGTGGGTAAATCCACTTTAAAAGATGGCTTCACCTCGCCATGACGAAAATAATGATAATGCCTTAACATCCAAAATAACAAAACGGTTAGTATAAGAAACCAGGGGAATCGTACGGCCAGAAACATAGCCGGAATAAAAACCACATAAATGCGGCACCGTTGTAAATGTCTCACCGCCGCTGGAAAGATGAGAGCCACTATTGGAAATGGGCTATACACAGCCGCGATGGTTGAAATCATGGGGTCATCATGGATGACGCCAGCCACAACTGATAAACTGGTTAGTACAATAATAATAGCCAACATAGGTGCCATTTCACCTTTAGTAGGAGAATGGTTCTCACCATCATCTTTCACCTGAATCGGGATGCTATAAGTCATATGTCCTACCAAAAAGAAAATAAAATAAGGAAGGCCAAAAACCAAAACATCCACATTAAATCCTTTTGGAATGGTGCCCAGTAAAAACAGTATAAACCCCATTAAAAACATCCATAATCCTGACTTTACTGAATCAATCTTTTGTGAAAAGACTGGAAACCGTTTATCCCAATAGGTAGCAAAAGCAAGAATTACTAACAATACATACGATAATGAGGACCAGTCCCAATAAAGCCACCGGTCTTCTACATGGGCAGACACATTTGCACCGGCGAGGACCATTGCCCAAATCCCGAACCATCGTTCCGGTTTAAGTGAAGCAAAGCCATCCATCTTTTCTACAATGGTAGCTAAACGACCATACCGCCCCGAGCCTGGGGGAAAATACTTCTCTGCCAGCATCCCTTTAGCCGATAAGAGCTTTGCCGAAAATTTCGGCATATACTTCATTTAAAAGAATAAATGCCACAACGGCTGCGGCAATGGTGAGAATTGCTTTCACTAATTGAGGAGAAACGTTCTTTCCCTCCATACCATTTTTTAACTCAGCCAAATAATTGGAGATACCCCATTTTTTCAGGACGAATATGGCTGTAAGCATCCCACCGATAGGCAGCATGTATTTCGAGGATAAATAATCCATGAAGTCCATAAATGGCATGCCCATGAATTCTGTAATATTGATGCCACCGCCTAAAGAGAATGAACAGAATGCACCAACCACAGTAATTACAGCGCCAAACTGGATTGTTGCTTTTTTACGTGACCATCCTTTTTGATCAATAAAATAAGCGGTCACCACTTCAAGAATTGATATTGCGGATGTCAACGCTGCCATGAAAAGGAGGATGAAAAACATCGTACTCCAAATAGCGCCACCGGCCATTTGAGCAAATACGGTCGGCAAAACAACGAAAATAAGTCCGGGGCCTTCTGCGGGATTTGCGCCCAATGCAAATACTGTTGTAAATATGGCTACCCCTGCCAGCATGGCGATGGCAGTATCTAAGAAAATTACCCAAAGGGCTGAGGTCATCAAGTTTTGTTTTTTATCGAGATAACTACCGTAAGTAATCATGGTCCCCATCCCAAGGCTCACCGTAAAAAATGAATGACCAAGCGCCAACACAATAGCTGATGCAGTTAAATCTTCGAACCGGGGATTAAATAAAAATGAAAGGCCTTCCATACCACCAGGGAGTGTCATACCTCGGACGGCCAACATACCTAATAGAATCACAATGAGGGGCATCATTACTTTGGACCATTTTTCAATCCCGCCTTTCACGCCTTTAACAATGACCC
>JAPYOT010000028.1:0-16234 GCA_029938045.1 Fidelibacterota bacterium
ACTCAAATCTGTAAATGAAAATAAAATTTGGTTGAGTCTGATCGTGAATGATGACCATCATTTATTATCGGGGCATCCAATAGAATCAGTATATGAATTGGCCAAAGACAAAGTGGATGTGCTCATGCTGAATTGTAATACGATTGATAAAACGGATCGAGCATTGGCGAGCATTATCGATAATTGGGACGGGGATTGGGGTGTCTATCCCAATTTAGGATTGACTGAACCGGAACCTGATGGCGAAATGAAGGAGAAGGTGGATGACCAATCATTTAAAAATATTATTTCTCGATACATTGAAATGAATCCAATGATTATTGGATCATGTTGCGGTTCCACGTCAAAACATACCGAAATGATTTATAAGTTAGTAAACCAATCCTCGTGACTTAGGTCACATTCTGCCCGTTAGCAACATTGTAAAATCCTCCGTGGTAATTATTATTATTTTTTATTAATTTCGCCGGAACTTTTTAAGTCCGTTTGGTGTATTGCAAACATTTATTATTTTAAATAATCAAAATTGAGGAGGTCATAAACCGGTGATAAAAGTCACGGATTTGTCCAAAGATTACGGCCCCGTAGAAGCAGTAAAATCAATATCCTTTGAAATTCAGGATGGAGAAATTGTTGGTTTCTTAGGTGCTAACGGTGCGGGAAAAACAACCACGCTCAAAATGATTACGGGGTATTTGGTACCAACAGAAGGAAAAATTGAGGTCAATGATCTTAATATCATCGATGATACCCATGAAATCCAGAAACAGATTGGGTATTTGCCCGAGCTGAACCCATTGTATACAGAAATGCGTGTCTACGAATATTTTGAATTTCTGGCTGGAATTCGAAATATTACGGGGCGTCCGTTTAAAGATGCTTTGGCACGTGTTGTGGAAAATTGCGGATTAAATGGTGTCATTCATAAAAATATATCGGAATGCTCAAAAGGGTACAAACAACGTATCGGGTTGGCCGCTGCCATGATTCATGATCCGAAAATATTGATTTTAGATGAACCGGTTACAGGATTGGATCCCAATCAGATTGTGGAAATCCGCGGTTTAATTAAAAAGTTGGGAAAAGAAAAACTGGTGTTTATGTCCAGTCACATTCTACAGGAAATTCAGGCGACTGTGGATCGTATCATGATCATTCATGAAGGAGAAATTGTGGCCAATGGCACCAGTGATGAACTCATGAGTAACTTTATGGGGAATGTTCTGTTAAATATGGAAATCAAGGGTGGTGGAGTCGAATCGATTGAACATATTCAAGCCAAACTCCCCAGTGTAAAATTCATTTCTATGGAAGATTTAAATGGCATTCAGCACGTTCAATTTGAATATGATAAAGGACAGGACCCTCGTGAAGAATTATTTCGTTACGCAGTAGACAATAACTGGTCTATCCTGAAAATGACACCTCACACCACTAATCTGGAAGATATTTTCCGAGACTTGACAACGGAAGGGGATATTAATGCTTAATATAAGAATGGTTTTTCGCAGAGAGATGTTGGGATTTTTTAATAGTCCAATGGCTTATATTTTTCTGGTGATTTTTGCAGTGGTAAATGGATATTTTTTTACCAATACCTTTTTCCTTTTCGGGCAATCTGATTTACGCACATTATTTGACATTGTGCCGCTGGTATATCTCTTTTTTATTCCGGCCATATCCATGGGACTTATTGCCAGAGAAAACAATATAGGTACAATGGAAATAATCTCTACATTACCCCTAAATACATATGAATTTGTCATGGGAAAATTTCTGGCTGGATTTAGTCTCATTCTATTAGGATTGGCAGCCACATCTATTCATTTCTTTACGCTTATGGCGGTGGGAACCAATGTAGATATTGGTGCAATTTTTAGTGGGTATCTAGGTTTGGCTTTGATGGGTGCAACGTTTACGGCAATTGGTGTTTACAGCAGCAGTGTTACGGAAAACCAGGTTGTAGCTTTTATCATTGGTGTGTTTGTTGTTCTGGTCTTTTACATGTTAGATAAGACGCTGATATTTGTACCCCATTCTCTGGCGGGTCTCGTTCAGTTTTTAGCAGTGGATTACCATTTATCGAATATTTCTCGAGGGGTAATTGACTCCAGGAATTTGGTATACTTTTTCTCAATGATCGGATTTTTCATTTTTTTGACAATTCAAACACTTGAAGTGCGGAGGTGGAAATAGATTATGATAAAGTTTAAAAATATGGATTTCAAAAAATCCGTAATTGTTCCGGGAATGCTTTTGATTGTTATTTTATTTTTATTAAATGGAATCTCAAGAAACTATTTCTTTCGCTGGGATTTAACGGATAATGATATGTATTCCTTGTCCACGTCGAGTGAATCGGTAGTAGAGCAAGTTGACGATTTATTGACAATGAAAGTATATTTCTCCGATGATCTTCCAGGAGAATATGCCAACAATCGTCGCTATCTACAGGATATTTTGGAAGAGTATGAAGCCTTATCAGATGGGAATATTCGTTTTGAATTTTTCCGTCCCGAGGATAATAAAGATATTGAACAAGAAGCGCAAAAAGCTGGAATAATGCCAGTCCAAATGCAGGTAATAGAAAACGATAAAATGGAGGTGAAGCGCGTTCTTATGGGGATGGTTATTCTCTATGAAGATAAGAAAGAAGTGCTTCCTGTAATTCAAACCACCACCGGTTTAGAATACGAAATAACCACTCGGATTAAAAAACTGGTTGAAACGAATAAACCAACAGTTGGAATTGCGCAGGTAGAAGGGCAGGTAAGCCAAACACAAAATATTCAAAATATATTGCGGCAGCGATATAATGTTCAAACGGTAAATCTATCGGATGAAGTACCAGTAGAAATTGGTGTTTTGGTCATGAATGGTGTTTCAGATTCTCTTTCGTCTAACGAATTAACGCATTTACAAGCCTATTTAAGTCGGGGCGGTAATATGTTTTTGGCCCAGAATCGTGTCAAAACAAATTTACAAGTGCAGCAAGCCTTTGTGATTCAATCCAATATATTTTCTATCATTGAGCGCTATGGTTTTACCATAGCTGAGAATTTGGTAACGGATCAGGTTTGTGGTCGCGTAAGTGTGCAGCAGCAAATGGGTCCAATTCGAATGAATGTGCCAATGGAATATCCATTGTTGCCAGTGGTACGATCCTTTAACCAAGAGGAGTCTTTGGTGGCAGGGTTGGAACAGCTTCAATTGATTTTTGCCAGTGAAATTATACCGGATTCGGCCTTGGGAAATCAGGTCAATTTTGTACCATTATTATTTACGTCTGAGCATTCTGGAGAAATGAGAGGCAATTTTAACCTAAATCCTGATCCGCAACAAAATCCATTCTTGCGGATGTTTAATCAATCCGGGAAAATATTGGGGGCTCGATCAGAAAAAGTTGATGAAAATGGATTAATGAGTCAGATGGTTGTGGTGAGTGATTCGGAATTTCTATTGGATCAAGGTGGTGGCCGATCCCCGGAAAACCATATATTTATGATGAATTCAGTTGATTATCTCATTGGTGATCGGGATTTAATTGCTTTACGATCACGTGAAATCACATCCCGACCACTGGAAGAAATATCGGATGAATCAAAGAAATCATGGAAGTGGATGAACATTGTATTACCATCGTTTCTCATCGTTGGGTTTGGATTGATTCGGATGCGGACGCAGAAACACCGCAGCAATGTTTTGGAGGAACTTTATGGGTAATAACATGAAATGGCTTCTAATCGCCTTTGGTATATTGTTGGTTTTGTTTGGCATTAATAAAATGAAGCAAAATCAATTGACTTCAAAAAGTGATCAAGTATTTGATATTGAAAGAGAAGATGTTTTCCAAATCAACATTCTTCAGGGGAATGATTCAATTTCTCTTTCTTTTAATGGTGAAAGTTGGGCCATCGATGAAATTGATACACTTCAAGTAAAAGACACTACCATGGATCAATTTTTTGAAACTGTTATCAATGTAAAACGCACATCTCTCGTATCTAAAAATGCCGAGAAATGGGATAAGTTTAATGTGGGTGACTCCACCGGTACCCATCTGGTTTTAAAGGATTATAATAGTGAACCAATTGCGAATGCGGTTGTTGGACGATCTAGTGCGGACTGGTCTGCAAGTAATATTCGTATTGGAAAAGAGGTTGAAGTTTATCAAACCAATGAAAATATAATTTATCAATTAGATACTTCTCCAACTTATTGGGGAGAAGTACCTCCCCCGCCAAAACCCGATTCCACTTCTGTTGATTCCCTTTAATTAAAAATTCCTTTTTAGGGGTTTTTTCTTTTTTATTGTTTAATAGCCTGATAAATTGACCACCTGGTCAATAGTGCTTTATTTATGATATCAAACACAAATAAATTTAAACAATTAGCTGAAGAGAAGCAGTCTCGTATTGTGAATGCATGCATTTCTGAATTTGCAGAAAACGATTACGAAACGGCATCCATGAATACAGTTGTAAATCAGGCAGGAATTTCTAAAGGCTCCCTATTTAATTACTTTCAATCGAAAAGTATTCTCTATAACCATATTTACAAATTGGCTTTAAGAGAAGTAAAAACCTACCTCCGTAAAGTCCGGGATGAAACAGCCCAGCTTCCATTTAATGAACGCCTATCAAAGATTGTTGATTCCGGAGTTCAATTTATTGGTGAACATCCTCGATTGGCGCGCATCTATTTTAGATTAGTTTATTCTGGTGATTCGCCAAACAGGGAAAAGATTGTCACTGAATTGCAAGCCATGTCGGAAGAATATTTGGGCAATATTATTCAGGATGCCATGGACCGAAACGAATTGGATCCCAATTTGGATAAGACTCAATCGGTCTTTTTTCTCGATGCTGTTTTGAATCGGTTTTTAAAAGAATATCATGAAGTCATGAATCAAAGAAGTCAGGACACTTTTGACAAAGAGGAATGGATAAAAGGAATTACAAAATTATTTACAAAAGGACTTTCATAAAACGCATAGACGCAGCGTCGCATAAATTAATAGAATGAACGAAAAACAAAAAGAATATCCGTCCGTCCAAGAGATGAACGATGAACAACGCATTGGGATTGTAAAAGATATTTTTGCATCTGTAACGGATAAGTATGATTTTTTAAATAGGTTTTTATCGGGACGACGGGATGTGGCGTGGAGAAAGCGAGCCGTTTCTGAAATGAAATTCTTCAATACCAATCGCTTTTTAGATGTGGCTACTGGGACAGGAGATTTAGCATTGGATTGTGCGAACACCTACCAAGATGTTCAAGTTACAGGTGTGGATTTCGTCGAGGAAATGGTGAATAATGGATTGAAAAAAGTGGACACACAAAATTTGGAACATCGCGTTGAGCTGAAATGGGGTGATGCAACAAATATTGATTATATTGATGACACTTTTGATGTGACAGCAATTGCATTCGGAATTCGAAATATTCCCAATAAGGAAAAAGCATTATCAGAAATGAAGCGAATTATTGTTCCAAATGGACAGATAATGGTTTTGGAACTCACCACCCCAGAACCAGGTTTTTGGCGGAGAACATACAGTTTTTATCTCAATGGCGTATTGCCCAAACTGGCAAAATGGTTTACAAAAAATCCTGCTGCATATGGGTATCTTGCTGACTCCATTATGAATTTTCCTACTCGTGGAGAATTTCTGGCTTTAATGGAATCCATTGGATTGAAAAATTGCAGAGCAATACCGCTCACATTTGGCGTTTGCACACTTTACATAGGGCAAAAATAATGAATAAAAACAAGGCATTACAAAAACTGAATGATTTTCAGAAAAATACAATTACAGAATTATTGGGAATTGAAATAACAGATTTCGGGTCTGATTATTTTTGTGGAAAAATGCCGGTAGATCATCGAACAGTTCAGCCCTATGGATTGCTCCATGGGGGCGCATCTGCTGTCTTGGCAGAATCTTTAGGGAGTATTGCTGGTGGAATGCAGGTCAATCGAGATACCCAGACTGTTGTGGGTGTAGAAATCAATTGTAATCATTTACGAAGCGCACGAGATGGATGGGTTTATGGAAAAGCGACACCTGTAAAGATTGGGAGAAAAATTCAAGTGTGGAATATTGAGATCAAAAATGATGATGGAAAAATGGTAGCTGTCAGTCGATTAACCTTGGCAGTCATTGATAAATAATTATTAACGCAAAGACGCAAAGAAAAGATTTATTGAACATTATTCCTGGTAAAAATATTGCCTTAAAAGGACTAGTGATTAAGTCCTTAAGAAGAAAGTGTTTAATGTTAAAATTTGAAATTCAATATATAAAATAGGAGAAAAACGATATGAATAATGAACTAGATACAAAAATACTAGGAATGTTGGGCGAAGCCAATTTCCTGACGATAGGGACCGCTGTAGGTAATAACCCGTCAGCGGCAAATGTCTATTTTGGAAATGATGGATTTGACATATACTTTTTTACGTTCAATCCATCTCGGAAAGCAGAACAAATACGCGTCAATCCAGAAGTACAGTGTGTTGTGCGTCCGGAAGGTTCAGAGGGGATTAAGGAACTCCAGATCACCGGTAATGCAACAAAAATAAAAGACCCTGATGAAATTGAAAAAGCATATAATATGGTTTGTGAGGTCACGGAAGCATTCAAGCCATATATGGACGATGAATTTTTGAAGAAGAATGATGTGGTTGGGTATTACAAAATTAAACCAACTGTTATCAAATACGTTGATTTTTTTGAAGAAAAACAATTTGAATGGAGAGAATTTCCTGAAAATCAAGTTAATCTATTGACAAAGATCATTAAGGGAGGGCTCCGCAAAATCGGTCTATATCTCCGGGCGGTACGGGCACCCTTTTTTACAGCTACAATTGCACCGGTAGCCGTGGGGGCAGCCGTGGCTTATTTTAATTTCAAATCATTTGACTGGGGTCTTTTCGGTTGGACCATGCTGGGAGCGATTCTCGCCCATGCCGGCACAAATCTGGCCAATGATTACTCTGACCATAAAACCGGGAATGATGAATCCAACAAACTCTTTAGTCCCTTTAATGGAGGTTCACGAATGATCCAAGCTGGTTTGTTTTCATCTACGAAAGTATTTATACTTTCCGTGGCGATGTTTTTGGGCGCAATCAGCATAGGATTAAACTTGAATACACAACTGCATGGAATGCCATTCGCTGTAAGTCCACTGCTTTGGGTTGGTATTGCCGGTGTTTTCCTTGGTATTGCCTATACAGGCGCACCGCTTCGATTAAGTTATAATGGGTTTGGAGATATTGCTGTTATGCTCGGTTTTGGTCCGGTGATGGCATTGGGGTCACACTATGTACAACATGCTGCGATTCAACCTCAATTGGGATGGGAGTTCCTACCCGTTCTGGCTGCTTCCGTTCCAGTAGGCGTTTTGGTTGGATTAATCCTATTTATTAATAGTTTCCAGGATTTTAACGCCGATCGGGAAGTGGGTAAACGAACGTGGGTTGTACGTACGGCTGATACGGGGACAATTGCCGACTATTCAAAACCTTTTGCGATCTATAAAGGAGCCCTCTATTTTACGTTTCTTTACGTATTTGTTCTTGGTATTTCGGGAATAGTTTACAGCCAATTTTCAACACCGTGGATCTTGATTGCATTGCTGCCTTTTTTACTCGCAAAAAAAGCAATGAATATGGGTGGCACTTGGTTGGAACGTTGGGCAGAGGAGAATGCGGATCGCCAACAACTTCCTTATGAATTGCTTATGGTCAACGTATCCACAATTGGCACCCACTTTATGGTTGGGATACTATTAACGATCGGGTACATTTTGGGAACCATATATTAGTCAAACACCCAAAAGATATAAACGCTATCCTCACTTTTATAGAGACAGAATCAGGGAAAGTATACCGATGGGAAACGCTTTCCCTATTCTGATTAATTGGATTGTTAATCGAGTTGATTAATAGATTGTCCACCGGTGTAAATTCTAATAATTTATTCAAAGTAATCATTTGGAGTAGATGTTGAAAAATTATGATTTAACCGGAATTTGTTTTCTGATAATATTCATAGCTTTATTTTTTGTCGGGGATTTATATAAGACACCCATTAATCCGGGTATGCCCTCAAGCCATCTTCTAGAGGAGGGAAAAGAGGGTGGTCCAAACTCACGATTAAAATTTGAATGGCTCAGGCTGAAAAGTCCCATCACCAATGAAATCCCCGACGATATCAAACTTCGTTCCCTGAAATATGCAAAATCAATTCCAAAAGTAAATCGTTTACCGATCAGAATGAAAGGCGCACAATCTAATCAATCTAATTTAGAATGGACTTTACGGGGTCCATATAACGTAGGTGGAAGAACTCGCGGTGTTGTTATTGATAAAATGGATCCGAATACAATTTTAGCCGGGGGTATTTCTGGTGGGATTTGGCGAACAGAAGATCGTGGTCAAACATGGGCTAAAATGACTAAAAACCAACAGCTTCACAGCGTGTCCTCTATTGTTCAGGATCCCAGGGATGGGAAAACGAATTTATGGTATGCAACTACCGGAGAATTAAGAGGGAACTCAGCCGGTGCCCGTGGAGCTCCTTTTCGTGGGGATGGTATTTATAAATCGATTGATAATGGATATAATTGGGAATTGATTTCTTCTACATCCACAAATACACCTGAATTATTTGATAACTATCTCAATTATTCCTGGCGAATAAAAGTGCATCCAACGACCGGTCATGTTTTCACCGCTTCATTTGGAACCATTTATAAAAGTGAGGATGAAGGGACAACATGGAATGAAATTTTGGGAAATGGTGAGGATCGGTATACAGATTTAACCATGACAAGCAAAGGACTCATGATTGCTATTTTAGGCGATGAAGAATCAGATGGTCCCATTATGCGTTCTTTAGATGGGGAAACATGGACCAATATTACTCCCACAAATTTTACCACTTCCTTCAGTCGATTAGTAGCCGATATTTCTGAATCGAATGACTCCATTGCCTACTTTATTGGCAATATAAATGATGATCATATTTTTTGGAAATATAAATATGTATCCGATGATGGTTCAGGTGCTGGCGGCACCTGGGAAGACCGAAGTCAATTTCTGCCGAATGATTACAATTCCCAAAATGGATATGACATTCACGTTCGTGTAAGTCCAACGGATACGAATTTAGTTTATTATGGCGGCACAAATTTATACTACTCAACGGATGGTGTAGCCACAACATCGAGAAACTTCAAGTTTGGTGGTTATGGCGCAGCCAATCACCATCCGGACCAGCACGATGTTATTTTATTTAAAGATGAACCCTTTAAAGTGTTATCTGCAAGTGATGGTGGTGTACATATCATGAATGATCATAATGCCTGGGATAAAAAGTGGGAATCATTAAATAATGGCTATGTAACCACCCAATTTTATACCATTGCTGTAGATCCCTCTGGATTTTATCCAGATTTAGTCATGGGAGGAACTCAGGATAATGGTACTTATGAAACGACGGTAAAAGATGTGACGGATCCATGGGAGCAAGTGAATGGTGGTGATGGTGCCTATTGCTCAGTCATTCATTCTGGCAGAGCCTATATTATGTCATCTCAAAAGGGATATACACTTATTAAGGATTATTCAAATCCTTTTGATTGGTCCTTTGGTAATGGGCATTATAATAATTACTCCTGGGCTTATTTGCATCCACCGGAATTTAATAGAGATGAAGATGCATTGTTTATTAATCCATTCTATTCTGATCCACTCAATGACCACATTTTATATTATTCTGGCGGGAAATATGTTTATCGAAATAAAGATGTATATTTGAATAAAACAAATTATAAACAACCGGATGGTGGTGGGTCTTATGAAAGTGTACATTGGGAAAAGTTGAGCAAATCATCTATTGGATCGGTGAGTGCTTTTGGTGCCAGTATAAATAAGCCCGCTCACCGGCTTTACTATGGCACTAGCTCCGGATACATTTATCGGTTGGAAGATGCCCATGAAAAAGATAAAGCTGTTGAGATTCGAAATAACATTGGTGCGTTTGGTTATGTGAGCAGCATATCTGTAGACCCATATGACGGAGATAGGGTCATGGTTAGTTTTTCTAGCTATGAAACGAAAAGTATTTTTTATTCGATTAATGGTGGCGATTCATGGACGGATATAAGCGGAAATTTAGAAGAAAATCCCGGGGGGAGTGGGTCTGGCCCATCTGTGCGATCAGTCATTATTTTTCCATTAAAAGTTGGCTATCTCTATTTTGCAGGAACCAGTACGGGATTGTATTCCACCTCTCAATTGGATGGAGCCAATACGCAGTGGGCTCAGGAAGGGTCTGAAACAATCGGCAATGTTGTGGTTGATATGATTACGGGACGCCCATCGGATGGATATCTGGCAATCGCTACCCATGGGAATGGTATTTATACGACTTTTGTTGATGGTGATTTGTTGGCTGTGAATGATGCAGATATACCGACTGAATTTGAATTAAGCCAGAATTATCCCAACCCGTTTAATCCCACAACAACGATTTCCTTCAATTTAAAACAAGCTGGATCGGTGACTTTAAAAGTGTTCGATTTAATGGGAAAAGAAGTAGCAACTTTGGTGAACGGATATCAAGAATCTGGTGTCCGTCAGGTGATTTGGAGTGGAAAAGATGGCAATGGAAATGGCATGCCCTCGGGGATATATTTTTATCGATTAAAAGTAAATGGATTAGTTCTAACTAAAAAAATGCAACTATTGAAATAGATTTCAGTTTTTAATTTAGGATCTGAGGTAGGATGCACCATTCACATCTACAATACATCCGGTGAGAAAATCATTTCCTTCAGATGCAAGCCACAAAGCAGTTCGTGCTATTTCTTCAGGATCGGCCACACGATTCAATGGGCTTTGGGCACGAATAGAATCGTCAACCATATCTGCCACACGATCGGTGGCTACAAATCCCGGTGCAATGGTGTAAACGAATATATTGTCTTTTGCCAATGCTTGGGCCATGGATTGTCCTAATGCATTGAGTCCTGCCTTGCTGGCGCCATAGGCTGGAGATTTGGGCTCACCTCGAAAAGCGCCTCTTGATGAAATATTCACAAATTTTCCGCCCCCCTTTTTCTGCATCACTTTCGCCGCGCAAAACATAAGATATGCAGGTCCCATGAGGTTGGCACCGATGGTTCGTTTCCAAATATCCTGCCAATCGTTATAGGATAGTGAATCAAATTCATATTGCTCAACCACCGCCGCATTGTTCACCACAATATCCACGGTATCCAAGGATTGAATCATGGATTCTACTTCCTGTGGATTTGACAAATCTGCCTGTACGATTTGGCTATTCCCGGATAAAGATGCCTGCGTTTCTTCCGCGCCTGTTTTATTAGTGTTGTAATGGACAATAATTGTCCCATTTGCGTTTGCGAACGCATCACAGATAGCTCCGCCTATCCCCCCGGAAGCACCGGTAACCAGGATGGTTTTTCCTGTAAAATCAATTGTCATGAGATAATGATTTAAAATATTTTGTTAAGGCAAATATTTCAACACCCATCCCTACTAATAGGAATATGATTGTAGCGGGTTTCAAAATAGAAATATCAAAAATGACAAATGATACATAAGCGAGGATGCCAATAATGATTAAATATTTTCCGATGCGGTGAAAGGGACTTGAAATTTCCATACGGCGGATGCTTTTGGGATATTCTTTTTCAACCCAATCATCCAATTCTTTCCTCTCTTCTGGTGACATTCTCATTTAAAAACCCGTTTTAAATTAATACTGATTACAGATAAAGCAATGGCTGCCACTACATCTGCAATGGGCGGTACACCGGGAAAGCCGTAATTCCAGGCCACAACGCCGGACAACCAAATTAAATATACTCTCATAACTTTCCTTTTAAAATATTTTGAATATGGGATTCCAGAGTCCCCACGGGCTTTTCTATGATACGCCCGATCTCAATATCCCCACGATAAAAAATAAAGGTGGGTGTGTTGGTAATGCCAAAGGTTGCGTAATCCTGAAAATACCCTTTTTTATTTTTGGTCAGTCCGATAATCTCAAAGTTTTCGTAATCATAATATAGTTCATCCAGAATCTTGTAAAGCCGGGGAACTTCCCGCTTGCTATCGTGACACCAAGTGCCCATAAATATTTTGATTGAAATTTTCTTTAGGTTGGCTGAATCAAACCCATTCAAATCGGGGTGGTAGGCATCATACTGTTTTGGAAACCAAGTATAAGAGTCATGATCTGTAATTAATGATTTAGAGAGGAGTCCAAAATGGTTACCATCATCAAAAACGACAGTGGGATTATTTTTGGGAATTATTCCGGCGCAGCCCAGAAAACAGGCGCAGAAAATGGTTGTAATTTTGAATCTCATGGGGCGGAAATTAAATTGGATTTAATTGTGAACTGGATTTGTTTATTCCAATGGATAATCCAAGATAATGATTAACGGAAAAATTATCAGTCGCTGAATTTAGATCCCACCGGCGCGCGGTATTTCTGGAAGGGGATCATAAGCAGGTTTTTAATATTGGAATTTTCTTCCGGTGCCATGTGGGTATCAATACCGTAAGTAATTTCATCCATTTTATTCACGCTTGTAGTAGTTCTTAACAGGTGATCCCAAATGGAAAAAATATTGCCATAATTACTGTCTGTATGGGGTTGAATATAATGGTGGTGGACTTTGTGAAAATTGGGGGTAACAAATATATATGAAAACGCTTTATCTATCGCCAATGGCATTTGGATGTTTGCATGGGAAAAGTGAGCAAAAAAGGCAGAGATTGTCTGATACATCATGACCAAACCAAAGGAGGCACCGGTTACAAGAACGGCCAGGGATGTAAACAATAATCTGAAAATATTTTCACCGGGATGATGGCGTAAACCACTGGTTACGTCCACATTCGGATCTGTATGATGGATAATATGGAATTTCCATAACCATTTTACTTTATGTTGAATCCAATGGATCAACCATGCGCCTATTAGATCCATTAATATTAAGCCCAACAGAATGTAGAGCCACGGTGGTAGTGTTGCCAGATTCAATAAGCCGGTGCCATTTGATTCGTTATATTTAACCGCTGCAAGGATTAATGCTGCACCGAAAAGATTCACAATGAGTGTAATGACTGTAAATGTTATATTGATGAAAGCATGCTTTGTTTTATTATATTCCATCTTAAAGAGGGGAATCCCGAATTCAAGAAGAAAGAAAAAAGCCAGTCCCGAAATAAGAAAAGCCGCACGAGCTTCATCAGATATGTTGGTAAAATATTGGATCAATTCCTGCATATTTATGCTCTTTATTTAACCAATGAGAGTACCATCAGTTCTTAAATATTGCAACTAAAAAGAGATTCAAATTTCAGGATGGTTTATTTGGAGTGCTGCCCCTGCCGGTAGGTGTTGATGGTATATAGTGCCCTTAGCGCCACATTTGTGGGGCTAAGGGCTTTGTTGTGGATTGGACAAATGTTTGTCAATTTCGTCAGGTTTTTCATTATAGCGGGAGCGACGAGACTTGAACTCGTGACCTCCTACTTCCCAATCAAAGTCTTTGAATCCAGAAAATTATTAGAAGAATATTCTTTAATTTGCTTTATAACTTGATCAGATTCAAATTGAATATCAAATTCATCAATATAGCCAATGGGCTTTCCATTGTCATCTGAGACCATGAAAAACCCGTCTCTATATAATGGCAGAATATTGATTGTATTTTCTTTTTCAATTATTTGAATAGTATCGGATGTGACCGATGGGTATTGCAATATATTTGCGTTGAAAAGTGTTATTGCAGGTTGAATATTTTCTTTGACCAGTAGTTCATTTAATCTGTCGAAATCATATTTTCGTATTTTAGAAAAATCATTATTGTTTAAAGATGATGTAGCTGTTGGATCAATAGGGAAATCGCTAATTGTTGCAGGTTCCAAATCAAAATCACCATTAATCGTGGAGGTGATCTTCTGCATTCCATCTATAGTTAAAACTTCACCACTAATTGGGTTTTGAACTTCAAATCGACCAGTTTTTCCGATAAATACTGCTACACCTTTAGATTGGTCTAATTTTACCGCAAAAACAGTTCCTTTTACAGAAGCGGTACCAAACGAAGTTTTTATATGAAATAAACGATTTTTAACAATATTTATGTCGTTAATTATGGTCCCGTTAACAAGGTTAATCTCATCTGATGAATTATATTGATTTAACTGAAAGACTGTGTTTTCTCGTATTTTAATAATTGATTTTGAATCAATATATTGAATGGCTGTAAATGAAGGCGATTGACCAATTCTGATAGAGTCTTTATTGAAAATACTTTCACCTATATATGCGTCGGTAAAATTAATTTTATCAATATGCTTAAGACTTACATTACCATTCAATTTAATAAAATTTGCAAGTGGGTTGAGTATTACAGTGCCTAAAACACTCTTTTCCCATTTTATAAAAACTTTGTAAATATTATTTCTGGGTTCTGCATAAGCTAAAAAACCAATACCAGTGAACTGTTGTTTATTTTGGAATGTTATGTTTGAAGTTGAAAATAAAAGATAGTTATTAACGCTAAAATTTTCGTTGAGGAATTGTTGAACTCTAACCTGTGAAATATTTGATTTTTGAGAAAGGATATAATTTTCGGCATTGTTTTTCAGCCGGTCTTGAGATGGGTTTAGCCATGTAACTATAAAAAGTGCCACAAACAACAAAGTGGCAGTATTTCTATTATAGAATAAAGTTGAAAAGCGACTATTTATGGTCAATTCTTTACAATAAATCTATTTTTAGATATATCGATGATTTTTCCGAGTCTATCTTCTGAAGAAAAATTGATGAAATCAACGTCTGCATAACCTAAGGGGCCAGTACCAAGCCTACCAATGACTACGAATCCAAAACGGTAAATTGGATAAACAATAAATCTTTCATCCCCAGAAATAGAGGATACCACGTCTGAATCCGTATCAGGAAAATAATGTAGAGGAATGTCACCCATCATAGGTGTCTCTAGGTACGTTACGAGCGATTCACGTTTGATTATATCAAATGCAGTATTAAAGTCATAATCTCTAGTTTTATCATAATTTTTGGGAGTTTTAGGAACGGAAGGCTTTATTGCAGTTATTGTTATTTTTGGTTTAGGGGTGGTTTTTATTTTTTTCTTAATCTTATTAATTGCCGGAATTACTTTTTTAGCAGGAGCTTTCTCAATTGGTAGTACTTCCAATTTATTTGTGGGCACAATCATAAAATCAAAATCCTTTGCCAACGACCAGATTAATTGCCCAATATTTGTTGAAAATAATTTCTGTTGTTTTATCATTCTTAAGCTTAAACCGCTTAATTCATTTTTTATAGTTGCTTGTCCATCAATGGTTACAAATTGATCTTGTCCTTTATCAAAGGATAAATTCATTAAGGCAGAATGTTGCTTCTCAATCCTCACTATAGAATTTTGCGATACAAAATCTGTCGATTTTGATGAACGCATTAGGTTAATATGAATTTTACCTTTTTTTATCTTATACAAATTGCTCATATTATTAAATACTAACTGTGCGTTTGTGTTATCATACATCACCACAATTGAATTATCATTATTAAGGACAAAACTAATATAAGATGGATATTCCCCTACGATAATTTGGTCACCATTTTTAATAATTTTTCCAGGATAAAGTTTTTCTTTTGATTCCAAATCACCTTTCGATATAATGTTTACATCTCCATTTTGAACCAAAATTCGTCCAATATAATCTGGATTTACAGAAACCTCGCTTAATTGATTGTCTGTTAAATTTTCAACCGTTGAATCCAATTCTGTTATAATTTGATTTGCTTCATCTAATATTGGAATCTTAATCGAATCGACTGTATTCTCCTCTGTTGGGCTAGGTGCTATTTCGCTTAAAGATTCTCCAGTTGTTTGGGATCTTGAAGATTCATTATTTATAGAATTTAATAAAATCTTATTGTTTAGGATTAATAATAGAAAGATAACAATAATAAAAAGAAATATCCCTAAGATAGAGAAATCTTTCTTTTTTACTTCTGATACTTGTACTGGGTTTTGACTGGAAACAAACTTTCCAGTATCTTTATCTCTAGGTTTTTGTTTTTTTTTGGTCATTTTAGTAATAACATTTTCTTAATTGATTGATTATTATTTGTTTTTAGGA
>JAPYOT010000028.1:16334-22992 GCA_029938045.1 Fidelibacterota bacterium
GGTCATTTTAGTAATAACATTTTCTTAATTGATTGATTATTATTTGTTTTTAGGACATAGAAATAAGTACCTGTTGCAACCTGACTACCATATTGATTTGTACCGTTCCATCTTACACTATATTTACCCGCCCATTGTTCAGAGTTTACTAGCGTAATTACTTCTTGACCAATAATATTGTATATTGCCAGTCGTACATTTCCGTTCTTTGGAATTTGGTATTTAATAGTTGTAATAGGATTGAAAGGATTTGGATAATTTTCATTTAGCACGAAACGTTTGGGTATCATATTAGTTAGCTCAGCGATTTTTGCCTCGACCCATGAATGATCACCGTATATTAAATAAATTCGCTTACCAAGGTCGGTTTTATTTTCGTTCTTTAGCTGATGCTTACTTTCCTCAATAAGATTGAATCTTTCCTGATTAGATAAATCAAATAATATCAACTCATGATTTTCTTTTAAGTCACCTCGAACATCAACTTCAATATTGATGAGTTCTTCTTTGGCTTTTAATAAGCCGTACCACAAACCTTCATTCTGGTCAAGGGTACGAATATCATCGCGCAGCGGATATTCAAATCCATTGGCTGCATGTTTATATACCCAGTCAAATCGAATACGATAGTCACCGTCAGGGGTGTATGGTTCTGCTGGATTGTCAAATGCATCGTATTCATTCAGTGCCTGCGGATGAAATCCGGCATTATTATTAACATCTGCATCTTTTTGAGTATAGAAATCAACTTTGACATTCCATTCACCTTCTTCCTTAAATGAATAAATTCCATTATAAAGATTAGCAATTTGGCCTCCGGAAGAGCTGAGTGAAGTAACACCAACTCGGAAAGTGCGTGTCGTATCTGCTTTATTACATATGATATAGCCGCCAAAGGATTGTACAGTATCAATCACAGTTGACCATGCATTTTCACCTGTATAGGTCAATGGACCACAATATTCAATTTGACTCACATCATCAATAAAAAATGGAAATGGGTATGGGTTTCCTACAAAATTCCATCCAGGCTTAAGTATCCATTCCAAGGTGTCTACGTTTTCAATAATGCCAGAACCGAGTGAAAAATCACAAACTGGATCACCTTTTTTGTAGATAAAATAACTTTTGCCAGGTTCAATTGAAGTTGCTTCAACAGATTTTCCGTCCTCATAGGTAAAAACAACGAACGTACTACCATCAATTTCCCCAAAACTGTTATAGAATACTGACTTGATATCACTGGCATCTAAATTACTCGGGATGGATATCAGTACCCACGTATCTCCTGGTATGCATTCATCGATTGAAATTGTACCCTCTGGTATCTTAATAGGTATGCTTGACAGACCAGATTCGGCGCCAAATCCAAGTATATCTTTAGCTTTAAAATAATATTGTAATCCATTAAGTGTGATCAAATCCTTATCAATTAATTGCTCCACATCAACATAACGTTTGTCCGTACTGATTTCATCGAAAGCACTGGATTGTGCATTAATATTATAGAGCGGAAATGATTGAAAATTGCTTTTTCCTCCTTCGGCTACGTGGAGGGAAACATCATAAAGAGGTATGGAATCTTTTACAGAAGCTGAGATCATAACGTCATCAACTTCGTAAATGAGTGTGTCTTTATCTGTGGCAACATTATAAATATCCGGGGGTAATTGATCTTGATCAACATTAATAATTACTGTTGCAGTATCACAAAGTTCTGTTTCATCACAGATTGTATATAACAGCGAATCCTCTCCAAAGAACATTTGCAAACCACTATAATCGATTATCAATAAGGAGTCATTATAAATTGAGGCGAGAGCACCGCCATAAGTTGGTATGGTTGTAGCAGATCCAGATGTATTATTTCCATATATTCTGAGACTGGAAATATCAATGTCATTTTCAACGTCATAATCATTGCGTAGTATGTTAATTGTATCCGCATTGGTTTGAAAAATGGTAATTGAATCGGCAAATGCGAGTGGTGCATCTGGTACGCTCACAATATTGACCGTTACAACCGCAGTGGCAACATTGCCGGCCTTATCTGTTACGCAATATTTAAAGGTATAATATCCGTAGTAATTTTCTTCTGGATTAACTTGAATTTCTGGTGGCGCCGCGTTGATTTGCGCGTCTTCCTTAAGTGTATCTGCGGTTTCTCCTGGCAATGATATATATCCGTACTTGGGCTCATCGCAAATAGTATATATCAATGTATCGCCATCAGCATCAAAGGCAATCAATTCGAATTCAAGTGGTATATCTTCAAACAGAAATAAATTTAAAGTATCATTATTTGAAGTTGTAAATATTACGGGCGCGTCCTCGACAGGTGTAACCTCGATAACGAGTATTGCACTGTCAATGAGGCCTGTCTCATCTGCAACACTATAAATCAATTTATCGGTTCCGTAATAATCGGGGGCAGGTTTTACCATCACCGTGCTGGAAGTATCGACAAAGGCGCCATTGCTATTGTTGTTAAACTCGCCAAAAAACGATGTAACAATAGATAGACTCGAAGGTGATAAATCACCATCTAGGTCTGTATCATTGCTGAGCACATTTACTAGCGTGTCTCCATAATCTTCTACAAACCTTATTGTATCGTTTAAAGCCAAAGGCTTACGCCCTTGTTTGACTGTTACATATATTATCCCTGTATCATTCAGTGAAGTAGTGTCACTGATCTCATATTCAATAGAATCGATTCCGACATAACTCGGAATTGAACTGTAGTTTAATACAACAATATAAGTTGTATCAATTCTTATGCCCACCAGTCCCGGGCCACTATTTGAATTGATTTTTAGTGTGGTTGCCAGTAGGTCACCATCGGGATCAGATATGAATGGCGATATATCCAGATCATAAATCAGGCCAGCGCCCACGACAATATTAACGTTTTCAGCATTGGGCGGATCGGGTACACTATTGATATTAATGGTGACAACAGCGCTGTCAGCGAACTCACCATCATTTGCACTGTAGCCAAAATTAACTGAACCATATTCATTTTCATTGGGAGTATAAATCATATTTTGGTTAACATTAAAAATATTATCACCAGCATTTATAAATCCAGTTTTTGTTGTGCCATCGTTTGTCTGATATAATAATCCGGCACTGGGCAGAGAGGTGACGGCAAAGGTCATTTGGTCATTCTCCGGATCCGTACCAGTTACCATTATAGTTTTAGTCTCATCTTCATCTATAGTAATTGTGTCATTACTTACAATGGGCGGGTCGTTTACACTATCTATTATAAATCTAACTTTGCCATCATTACTGGATATAAATGGATCAGATGCATTGAAAAGAATTGAATCATTACCAAAGAAATACACATTTGGTTTGTAAATAAGACTATTTCCATTATCAGTTATACCTGATGGAAAATTGACAATTGGAGTGCCATCGCTCTGCGTTAATATGCCATTTTCTGGTAGTGTTAATACCTTAAAAATAATGGCATCGCCCTCGACATCTGAACCTTCTAATGTGAATACTTGCGTCGAATCTTCTTTTATTTGAAATTGCTTGCTTATGACAATCGGTGAATCATTGACCGAATTTATGGTGATGGTGAGCGTGTCCAACACAGTTTTACCGTTCGATGTACCCTCTATAATAAGATTGACAACACCATTTTGGTTTTCCTGATAATTAATAACTAAGTTAGAGCCCTGAATGCTGGCCACGGCATCAGTAACATTATCATTGGATTGAACTCTCACAGTTATTGAATCATCGACGTTATCAATATCGGTAAAAACATCGGTGAGTGAAATAATACTACTATCTGCATCTTCATCCACGCTTATATCGTCTATAGCGTCGGCCACAGTTGGGGCGTCATCAACTGGATTCACAGTTACCATCAAAGTGTCATTTACTGTTTTTCCATTTGATGTACCTTCAATCACTATTAATGCAGATCCGGATGAGTCAGGCTGAGAAATAAGCTTCAGATCATTCCCAACTAACGTGTATGAGATTAAATCTGTCTTGCTATTTGATAACATAGCCTTGGTGATGATCGTATCATCATTATCTATATCGGTAAATACTAAGCTCAGATCAACCAAAGATGTATCCGCATCTTCATTTACAATCAAATCGCTAATTGCGTTGGCCACGGTAGGGGCATCATCTATCGGATTGACTTTCACAACAATCGTATCATCAACCGTCAAATTATTTGAGGTTGCACGATAAATAATAATAATGCTATCCGCTCCTGTGTTCTGATCATCCTGGAAATCTAATGTGAGTGTTTTCCCAGAAAGGGCAGAGGAAACTATAGATTCGTCTCCCTGTGCAATGAATGAAAATGTTATGTTTGCATTTTCGTTGTCAACATCATCAATGACATTACTCAAATCTATTATGGTATTGTCAGCATCTTCATCAACGGTGACATCGCTGGGTGCATTGGAAGCTATAACCTTTGGTGGATCGTCAACTGAATTAACAGTCACAACCAATGTATCATCGACTGTTTTTCCATTTGATGTACCGCGTATAACTAATTGCACAGTCCCATTTTTGTTATCTTGATAATCCAGAGTAAGGGTTTGCCCTGAAATGCTCGTTGTAACAAGCGCGGTATTATTATTTGATAAAACTGTTGGCGTAATTTCTGCATCATCATTATCAATATCTGTGAAGACTAAACTGAGATCGATTTCACTATTGGAGGCTTCTTCATTTACAGTCAAATCGCTAATTGCGTTGGCCACGGTAGGGGCATCATCTATCGGATTGACTTTCACAACAATCGTATCATCAACCGTCAAATTATTTGAGGTTGCACGATAAATAATAATAATGCTATCCGCTCCTGTGTTCTGATCATCCTGGAAATCTAATGTGAGTGTTTTCCCAGAAAGGGCAGAGGAAACTATAGATTCGTCTCCCTGTGCAATGAATGAAAATGTTATGTTTGCATTTTCGTTGTCAACATCATCAATGACATTACTCAAATCTATTATAGTATTGTCAGCATCTTCATCGACGGTGACATCGCTAGGTGCATTAGCTACAGTAGGAGCGTCATCTGTGTTTGGTATAGTGATGGTAACCGAAACAATTTCACTGGTTAAAGATCCTGGGTCCGTTACAGTAAAGTTGTACGTAATTGTACCATAAAAATTTGCATCGGGTGTGAATTTCATCTGTTTAGCAGAAGAAGTCACATTGGTGTTATTACTGCTTATAACATCATCATCGCTTTGCTTTAATGTTCCATCTGTTGAAATAGATGTGATCGTATAGGTTGAAATCACATCCCCATCCGGATCAGAAGAGGCCAAGGTGATCACTACATCTGTAGCATCTTCGTTAATGGTTATGTTTTGCTCTGTTGCCAGTGGTTTTTCATTTAGATCATTGATGGCTATACTAATTGTTCCAGCTGAGGAAGTATTGGTTCCATCGCTAACCGTAAGACCTAAAGTATAGCTCGCGGTTTCTTCATGGTTAACTGAAGCTACCGTTGTAATTGCTCCCGTAGATGAATTTATCGTGAATTTCCCAGCTGCATTACCGCTAGCGATAGTCCAACCGCTAAATGTTGTTGAGCCTGCATCTCCATCAGTTGCCCTTGGGGTCCCAACTGAATTACCTGAAGCCACATTTTCATTTATTGCAAACGATGTATCCACGACCACCGGAGCAATATCATTGATATTAGTTACATTGATCACTATGGTATTGGTAGCGGAAAAAACCGCTCCATCATTCACTTTTACCGTAAGCGTATAACTTGTTGTTGATTCATAGTCTAATGCCCCTGCAGTTGTAATGGTGCCCGTAGATGCATTTAATGCAAATTTAGCGGCACCATTCCCAGAAACAATGGTCCAAGTCCCCAGATTATCACCATCTGCATCAGTCGCAGCAATTACACCACTATTTCCAGAAACCGTTGTTCCCGTTCCTGCATTTTCTGCAATCGTAAAGGTTTGATTATCTGTAATAACAGGTTGCTCATTATTATCCGTAACATTAATGGTTATCTCTTTCTCATAAGTGGCACCATCATCATCCGCTGCAATAATATCAAGTTCATAAGGCTGATCAGCATACACCATTTCTGCATTGGTATATAGTTTGGTTCCATCTACGATCTTGAATTTTGCACCATCCTTGCCACTTTTTATCGTAAATGTATGCGTATTGTCATCCACATCGGTCGCTGTAAGGTTTCCAATGAAAGTATTTGCTGCAGTGCCTCCACCAGTAGTGGTATTTGAAGAAGCAAGGTCGGTTGGTGCGTCATTAACATTGTTAACAACAATATGAAAATTTATCTGTGTGTAAGTATCATCACCGCTATTTGCGGTGCCGCCATCGTCTGTTAATACAACATGGACTTCCTCGTCCCCATAGACATTAGCGGCAGAAGTGAATGTAAGGTCACCACTTGCGCTAATTGCCGGCTGTGCACTGAAAAAACTATTATTATCGTTTGTAACGGTAAATGTCAGCGCTTGGCTCGAGGGGTCGTTTGTGCCTTTACTCAGGCTGCTGGCCCAGCCACTGACTGTTTGGGCACCCGCATCTTCATTCACGGTTACCTTGCTACCTTTCGTGAACGAAGGTTCATCATTGACGCCTGTGACCGTAACCACAAATGCATCGTCCACCG
>JAPYOT010000029.1 GCA_029938045.1 Fidelibacterota bacterium
ATCCTATTCTTAAGCCTGCCAAGCCATAAGCTTTAGAAAAGGTACGCAGTGTAATAATATTGTCGTAGCGATAAGTCATGGAGTCGGGATAGTTATCTCGAGACTGTGCGAATTCGTAATAAGCTTCATCCAAAATAATGAGCACACGTTCAGGAACATGGCCATAAAATTCTTCAAATTCTTCCCGGGTAATGTAGGTTCCCGTGGGGTTGTCGGGATTGGCAATATAAATAATTTTGGTATAATCCGTGACTTTTTCCGCCATGGCTTCTAAATCATATCGATAATTTTTCATGGGAACCCAATGGATTTTTCTTCCCGATGCATTGGCCAAAACGCGGAACCCGATAAATGAATTGGCAGCAGAGACAATTTCATCATCGCTGAGCAAAAAAGTGCGCATAATGGTGGACATAATCCCTTCACTGCCGCCCCCCAGAATCACATTATCCATATGTATATTGTAGCGCCTGGCGAGTTTTGTCCGCAATTCATATCCGGAAACATCAGGATAACGATGGAGGCCAGATAAAGTTTTGGCCATGGCTTCAATAGCTTTGGGTGATGGTCCGAGAGAATTTTCGTTAGACGCCAGTTTATCCACATGATCCAGGCCCAATTCCCGCTGGACTTCTTTAATGGCTTTGCCAGGGACATAATTTGCCAAATTTTGAATGTATGAGGGAACGAGGGGCATTAAATGGGCAATCGCGTCTGGTTTTTAAACGTGGAAAGAACTACGGATGTTTTTAAATGCTGTACATTGGGCAGGGCCGAAAGGCCATGGAGGATTAATGTGTCATAATGGGGGATATCTTTTGTGGCTATTTTTAAAAGGAAATCACCTTCGCCAGTAATATGGTGGCATTCTAACACTTCATCCATATCGGAGATGGATTTAAAAAAATCTTCCACGGGCGTTTCGCCATGGCGGGTAAGCGTAACTTCTACAAATGTAAAGCAGTTAAAGCCAGCCAAACCCGCATGCAATAAAGTGACATAGCTATCGATCAACCCACTGGATTCAAGTTTCTTTACCCGTTCTAATGTACTGGAAGCTGAAAGATGAACCCGTTTTGCCAATTCAGCATTGGTAATCCGGGCATTGGATTGAAGTTCGTTCAGGATGTCTTTGTCTGTATGGTCTAATTGCATAAGATTATTCGTATAACAATAATTATTACAGAAGAAAATATTGTAAATTATCATAATAACAAAATATAATCCTGTAATTATATAATGAATAAGAAGATTGTTTTTTATCCTCTAATTTCTGCCTTATGAATTCCGGATATATTATTTGAAAATCGAAGGACCATTGGTTTCGGGAAAATTCGTTGACCGGCCGAATCGTTTCATCACTATGGTGGCGGTTGACGGTCAAATTGTTCGTTCCCACCTACCGGACCCGGGCCGATTGAAAGAGCTGCTCATTCCCGATGCAGAACTCCTTTTACGGCCAGCACCAAAAGGTTCGGAGCGGAAAACTAAATATTCCACTGTTATGGTTTGTCATAAAGGCCAATTGATATCTTTGGTTTCGGCATTACCAAATCGATTCGTATTGGAATCACTTCAGAATGGCAGCTTACCTATGTTTAATGACTACCAATTAATCCGGGCGGAAATACCCATGGGGAACCATCGGTTCGATTTTTTGTTACAGGATAAAAATGAAAACCCATTCTATTTGGAAGTAAAATCAGTCACATTTGTGGAAGAGGGGCTGGCGAAGTTTCCTGATGCAGTTACGGAGCGGGGTACTCGCCATGCCAATGCACTGTCCGATTTAGTCCAAAAAGGTAAGGGGGCAGGAATTTTGTTTGTCTGTCAGAGACCCGATGCAGATCGGTTTGAACCTATGTGGGATAGGGATCCGAAATTTTCTCAGGCTCTTTATGATGCACAAAAGGCAGGGGTTCTCGTGTGGTGTATTACCACAAATATTTCAGAAACTGAAATGACATATCAAACAGAAATACCAGTAAATTTAGTGCCACCTGAATAAACTATTAATTGATTTGACTCGACCAATAATTCTAAAAAAACGCATGATCTTCATTGCACTATGGATGGTTGCATTGATGATCTATTCCTGTGCAGCGGTAGCGACTCCCGATGGTGGACCGAAAGATGAAACACCACCCCAATTTATTTCCGCCATGCCAGAGGCGGGCAGTCTTCATTTTAAAGGGGGAAAAGTTTCTATAAAGTTTTCCGAATATATTAGTGAAAAATCAATCAAAAATGCCGTTAAAATTTCTCCCCATCTTGATTTACCAGCGGAAATTAAATATGCCGATGATGAACTCATCATAAACTTTCCGGAAGATTTATTACCGGACCAAACTTATGTGATTACTATCAATCGAAATTTAAGGGATGAACGTAGTGTGCCCCTGGATCAATCCATTCAAATCGCATTTAGTACTGGGGAAATCATCGATGAAGGGTCTATTTCCGGAAGGGTATATGGGGAAGATGGTTATGGGGTTCATTTATGGAAGTTGGAAAAAGAATTTGAGGATTCCATATTTTTTACGGAACCGCTGTATGTGTCTGAGGCGGATGATGATGGATTTTTCAATTTCAAATATTTGGCTCCGGGTGACTATATAATACTGGGAATCGAACGAAGTGCTGCCGGAGCCACCCTTGTTCCTCAAAGAATGGCCTATGGCGTCAGTTCCAAAAAAGTGTATTCAATGGCAAAAAACCAGAGAATTGATGGGATTTACCTCAGACCAAAACGCGAGGCGCCGCCATTAAAAATGACCCATGGAGAATGGTTGGGTAAACGATGGGGATGGATGTACTTTAACCAGGAATTAAATGATATAGCATTCAAGGGGTTAAATATACGTGATTCAAAAGAAGGGGTCTATTCTCTTGATTCTTATCAGGATAAACAGGATAAGAAACGGTTTCTGCTCATTGCGTCCGATACGCTCAATGAAGGGAAAGCCATATTAAATATTGAATCAGTTGTATCTGGAAATGACTCCCTGCTCACCCATGCAAAAATCAATTTTCGCGTTCCGGGTAAAATAGATACAACCCATGTAAAACTAACCCAGCCGGAAGGTACGATTACAATTCGTTTGGAAAAAGAGGGAGGGCCTACCATTCCCATTGTATTTTCGAAACCCATCATGGCCATTACTGATAGCGCATTCTTTTTGGTCGCCGATACGGATACGGTTGTGGTGGAAGTCGATTGGATGAATCCCACAGAAATTGACTTTCTCCCACCGATGGGTTGGCAGGAAAAGACTAAGTATCAATTGATGGTATTTGCGGATAAATTGACTCCGATTGAAGGAAAATCTCTCAAAGATTCTGTCACTTATATTCGGTTTAATTCAGAGAAGAAATTAGGGTATGGTGGTTTGAGTGGGCTGATTGAGAATGAGGGAATCCAACCTTTGATTGAACTTAGTAATTTGAAAAAAGGGCCCGAAATTTTTCATTCTTCCGTAAATTCTAATCTTCAATTTCACTTTAAAAACATACCGGAAGGTCCATATCGTTTGATGATTATTTATGACCGAGATCAGAATGGGGAGTTCTCCTATGGTTCCGTTTTGCCCTTCCAACATAGTGAATGGTTTTATATACACCCGGATACTTTTGATATACGTGCCAATTGGGATATTGATGTGGGTCTGATCCAGGAAGAAAGGCAATAAAGCCAGATGTATTGTGTCATAATGGCGGGAGGGCGCGGCACGCGGTTTTGGCCATCCAGCCGTAGAGAAAACCCCAAACAGCTATTGAATATTGTGGGTGATGCATCTATGCTTCAAATGACGGTTGATCGTTTGAAAAAGATGAAAAATGTTGAAGATATCTTTATTGTAACCGGAAAAGATTTGGCGCCTAAAATTCGAAAATTAATTAATGGTATAAAACCCAAAAATATCATTGTGGAACCCAGCAGAAAAAATACAGCACCGGCTATCGGCTTGGCTGCGCTCCATATTAAAAATATACGTGAAGATGCAGTGATGGGTGTCTTTCCAGCAGATCATCTTATTGTAGGGCACCAAAAATTTGCAAGAACCGTTCGATCTGCTATTCAACTGTCGACTAAGAATGGATCATTAGTAACCATTGGAATCAATCCTACTTTTCCTTCAACTGCGTATGGGTATATCCAATATGATCCGAACAGTCCGGAAGATCATTTGAATGGTTATAGCGTTAAAACTTTTGCGGAAAAACCTCACAAAAAATTGGCAATGCGATTTTTAAAAAGTGGTGATTTTTTATGGAATGGTGGCATGTTTATCTGGAAAACATCTACATTTTTTGAACAAATTAAAGTACATATGCCAGATCTAAATGATCAGTTAAGAAAAATTGAAAAACGGATCATCCAAAAGAAAGATTTTACCCGGTTGTGGAATAATATTGATTCCGAATCTGTTGATTATGGTCTCATGGAAAAGTCCAATCACATATATGTGGTGAAAGCAGAATTTGAATGGAGCGATCTAGGTTCATGGGAAGCAGTATATGACGTATCTCCAAAATCCAAAAATAAAAATGTAATTCGGGGCGAAGGTGTGGTCATTGATGGACACAATAATTTAATTCAATCGAATGGCCATTTTACGGCGGTCATCGGTGCAGATAATTTGGTGGTAGTGAATACGAAAGATGCGACCCTGGTGGTCCCGAGGGATAAAGTGGAAGATGTGAAAGCGCTGGTTCATTATCTTGAAAAAAATAAACAAAACGATCTTTTGTAATCCATGGCAAAGATGAAAGCAGAAAAAATGTTGACCCTTTTTGAAGAGTTGGCAGAGAAAATGCAGATTAATATTGTCCAGGGAAAGGGAGATTTTCAGGGTGGATTATGCTCAGTAAATGAAGAAACATACATTGTGCTCAATAAAATAAAACCGATTGATCAGCGGCTAAATATAATGGCAAAAGAATTCGGGAAATTGAATACGAATAATATATTTGTCCAGCCCATCCTCCGAGCTTATATGGAAGATATCCAACAGGATATTTTCTAATTACTTTATTCTAAAAGTTCTTGAAATAAATCCTCAGTCGTCAGTACACTTCAGGCCTCCATCCTTTGTCCGAGGTAGAGAAACATAAAAATTAGATAGATAATATTAAAGGATATTTAATATGAAAGAATACGCAGCAAAAGATATTCGCAACTTTGCCATTGTTGGGCATGGTGCTTCAGGGAAAACAATCCTTTCTGAATCCATGCTTTCAAATGGAGGTGAAATCAATCGTATTGGATCCATCGAAGGAGGCTCTACCATATCAGATTATCACCATGATGAGCACGACCGGCAAATCTCTATTCATTCTTCGCCGCTTCATTTAGAATGGATGAACACAAAATTTAATATGATTGATACACCGGGCTATCTCGATTTTATTGGTGAATCAATATCATCATTAGCCGTTGTTGATTTAGCAGTGGTGGTGGTTCATGCGGTGAATGGAATCGAAGTCGGGACTGAACAGGTTTGGAATTACGCCAATGATTATGGCTTGCCTAAAATGATTGTAGCGAATGGATTGGATCGGGAACATACAAAGTTTGACCACATTCTCCAACAGGCCAAAGATCACTTTGGCGGAAAAGTTTTCCCCATGCAGATCCCTGTAAATTCGGGCCCGGGATTTAATCAAATTATTGATGTATTGCGTAGTGAAATCATAACATACAAGACTGATGGAAGTGGTCAATATACAGAAGCGGATATACCGGAAGAGTGGAATGACCGGGTGCAAGAATTACATCAGGAGTTGATTGAGTATGTAGCCGAGTCCGATGATTCATTATTGGAAAAATTCTTTGAACAGGGGAGTTTATCGGAAGAAGAAATGCGGGATGGATTGCATCAGGCTATTCAGAATCAAGTATTTATCCCCTTATTTTGTACGGCGGCAACGCAAAATATTGGCGTAGCCCGCGTTATGGATTTCATAGCAAAGTATGGATCTTCACCTGTGGATCGGGCGAAGATAAAAGGAGAAGATGTAAACTCAGGAGAAGCGGTAGATATTGCTTTGGATGGAAATAACCCTGTGGTACATGTATTTAAAACGATAAGCGAAGCTCATGTTGGTGAGCTTTCTTTTTTCCGAGTCTATTCAGGTACGATTACAACAGGTATGGATTTGTATAATACATCACGCGGTAGATCCGAACGGTTTGGACAAATGTTTTTAATGAATGGAAAAACCAGAACCAGTGTTTCTAACCTATATGCCGGGGATATCGGTTCAGTAGTTAAACTGAAGGATACCCATACGGGCAATACCTTAACGGGTCAGAATAATAAGGTAAAAATTCCATCGGTTAAATTACCGAATTCGAATATTCATCTTGGGATTCGATCGAAAACGAAAGGGGATGAAGAAAAAATTGCCACCGGATTAGCTACCATACACGAAGAAGATTCCACTTTTGTGTACAACGTGGATTCTGAATTGCGTCAAACTGTGTTATCCGGTCAGGGTGAATTGCATCTTCAAGTGTCCATTGATCGCCTAAAGCGCCGTTTTAATGTGGATGTAGAATCATTCAGACCCCGAATCCCCTATCGGGAAACAATCCGGGCAAACGGTTCATCAAAATATAGACATAAAAAGCAAAGTGGCGGTGCAGGGCAATTTGCAGAAGTTTGGATGAGGATTGAACCTAAATCCCGTGGTGAAGGAGTTGAATTCACCCAATCTTTGGTGGGACAAAGTGTGGATCGTGTTTTTGTCCCCTCCGTTGAAAAGGGCGTCAATGCGGCATGCACGGATGGGGTTTTGGCAGGTTACCGTGTGGTGGATTTAAAAGTTAATTTTTACGACGGAAAACAACATCCAGTTGATTCTAAAGATATTGCTTTTCAAATGGCAGGGAAACAAGCGTTTAGAGAAGCCTTTATGGGGGCCAATCCTTGTTTGCTTGAACCGGTACTCAATGTGGAAATTAAAATTCCTGAAGATTATATGGGTGATGTAATGGGAGATATTTCCAGCCGTCGTGGAAAAATTATGGGCATGGGTTCTGAGGGTGCATTTCAGCAGATTAAAGCACAAGTGCCGCAATCGGAGATGTATCATTATTCCACAACATTAAGATCACTCACTGGCGGCCGCGGTATTCATTCGGAAGCATTAAGCCATTATGAAGAAGTACCCAGAGATATGGAAGCGAAAGTAACCGCAAGTGCGAAAGCAGCTCAGGAAGAAAATTGAGTTACAACTCACTAATCACCAAACCATGAATAAACTCTGGGCTCCATGGCGGATGGAATATATTCATGCGAAAAAAGACAAAGATGAGGGTTGTGTTTTTTGTATCAAATGTGGGTCGGAAACTGATCGAGATAATTTGGTTCTTCATCGGGGTAAGAACGCTTTTGTCCTCATGAATCTTTATCCATACAATAATGGGCATATCATGGTTTGTCCCTACGACCATGTGGAAACAACGGAATCATTAAGTAATGAATGCATGAGCGAAATCATGGCACTGGCTGATATTGCAATGGCAATATTTAAAAGAACGATGCAGGCCCAAGGATTTAATTTCGGTGCAAATATTGGTGTTTCTGGCGGTGCGGGGATTGCGGATCATATCCATTTTCATGTGGTCCCCAGATGGGTGGGAGATACTAATTTCATGCCCGTCGTTGGCCATACAAAAGTCATGGTTGATGGACTATTTGAAACATACGATAAACTCAAACCTGAATTTGATAAACGGAAATAAATAAATGGACTTTACGCATACCTGGCTACCCTTTATCTATCTTTATGGACTTGGCGGCATCCTTTTTATTGCCGGAATTATTATAACCATAAAATCCGGTTCATTTGATTTGAGTCGAAAAGCCCATAAAAAATGGATGTGGGTTCTTCTTTTTGGTTTTGTTTGGTATCTCATGATGCATGCATTAATGACATGGGCAGCATTAGATATTATTTCTGCGTATACAGTACCCATTGTTTTACTTGGAATGGTGGTGGTTTTTATCATTGTAACGTTGAAGCTAAGAAAGATTAAGGAAGTATAATGCAGACATTCCATAGTATTGGAACCACGACGGATTGGATTGTCATGGTGGTCTATTTTATCGCCATCATGCTTTTCGGCAGTTATTTCGGCCGATATACAAAGAATACATCCGATTTCTTTTTTGGTGGACGGAGATTTTCCTGGTGGTTAATCACCATGTCAATTGTAGCCACGGGAGTAGGTAGTCATAGTTTTGTGAAGTATTCAGCCAAAGGGTTTGAACACGGTATTTCTTCCTCAATGACCTACTTGAATGATTGGTTTTTCATTCCGTTTTTTATGTTCGGATGGCTTCCCATTATCGTTTATTCCAAGATACGATCCATACCGGAATATTTTGAAAAACGGTTTAGTCCTTCAGCCCGATTTCTCGCTACCATTCTCTTGCTGCTTTATATGATTGGATATATTGGGATTGGATTCCTGACGCTTGGTAAGGCAGTAATTCCCATGTTACCAGAAGCTTTTACGGTATTAGGCATGACATTGCCTATCACCCTCATGGGTGCTATTATCGTCATTGCGGTTATTACGGGCGTTTACATTACTTTTGGCGGACAGACCGCTGTGATATTCACGGATCTGCTCCAGGGATTTATACTTCTGTTTGCCGGATTCCTTTTATTCTTTTTCGGCATTACATATCTGGGTGGGTTTGATGTGTTCTGGAATCTATTGCCCACAGAATGGAAACTGCCGTTGGCAGATTTTAATCAGCCGGCAAACTTTAATTTTGTTGGTATTTTTTGGCAGGACGCCATTGCAGGATCCATTGGTTTTTTGTTTATGAACCAGGGATTAATCATGCGTTTTATGGCATGTAAAAATGTGAATGAAGGCCGGAAGGCCGCCGCAGTGAATATCTTGTTTGTTTTACCCATATCAGCCATCGTTGTGGGGAACGCAGGCTGGATCGGGAAAGCCATCTCCCTAGTCAGCCCTGATATAATCAGTCCGTCTGTATCACCGGATGAAATATTTGTGGTTGTTGCCAATATCATTGCAAGCCCCGGCATGTTCGGATTCATTATGGCCGCTTTGACAGCCGCGTTAATGAGTACAGTAGATACCTTAATTAATGCAACGGCAGCCATTTTCATCAATGATGTCTATAGGCCGGTCCAGCAGTTTTTTAAGAGAAATGTCATGTCAGCCATTGAAAGAGACAGAAAAGAATTGCTGGCTGCCCGTTATGCATCGATTGGTGTAACAGCCTTGGGCGTTTTAGCAGTGCTTGCCTTTAAAAACTTCCCTACTGTGTATGAAGCACATGGCTATTTCCATTCCACATTGACACCGCCGCTTGTGGTCGGGATTTTCTTAGGTGTGTTTTGGAAACGATTTACACCTGCAGCGGTAATTACGACATTTGTTGGTGGTGTGGCACTCATGATTTTGGGTGCAAGATATCCCGGAATCTTCATTGCTCCCTTTGATCATGGCATTGAAATGAATCCGGATCATCCCTATTCTTACATCCGTGCGTTGTATAATACACTGGTTTGCTCGGGTGCTGCAGTGGTTGTTACATTAACGACTCAGTGGCAAAGAAAATTAATTACAGCAATCCGGGAAAACCAAAACCAGAAAATGATAATGAATATGATGGTTGCGATCACCGTGATGGTTTTTGCAGTAGTCTTGTTTAATGTTTCAGTGTTATCCGTTCAGGTATTAGCTACCATTGCCGTATTGATTTTGTTACCATTGACAGTGACTTATTATGTTAAATATGATGAAAATATTAATACAAATGGGTTAACGGCCTCATCCATTGATGTTGCACGTAATTTATTTAAAGGCGGTAATCCCAATGATCAGGAAGGTGAAAAGGTTTTTGTCCAATTGAAACAGGTGGACGGTGATGATACGGTTATACATTTTTCAACTAAAGATATGGCTAAGATGAAAGCAGCAGTTGGTGACCTTGTGTATATTTCGGATAAACGAAAATGGATGGGTGGATTAAAATCCATTCATTCTGTATTTGGTGTACCCCATGATGAGGATGGAACAGTTTACATTACGCCAGACCAAATTAAACATGGTTTATTCGTTGAAGGAAAAATACTTGAAGCAGAAAAAGAAATGTAGAGGTTGATGCTGGGGGAGAAATAGTATAAATTCGCGCCGATTTTTGAATCAGTTTTGATTTAAAATCCACGATCCGGAGTAGCTCAGTTGGTAGAGCGAGTGGCTGTTAACCACCAGGTCGGGGGTTCGAGTCCCTCCTCCGGAGCAAAAATGCTCTTGGACCATCAGCAGGTCCGGGAGCATTTTTATTTTATGGGTAACAATGAGTCTCTGTCCCGCAGAATGCGGGGGTTTCTTATATATCAAAGTTTAGAGGGACGAGAAGTCTATCCTGATAGCGAAGCGTATTGGGAAGTCATTTTCCCAGTCACACTAGAGAACAAAGCATCCTCAAACTCATCATTTGAGTTATAGCATTTTCCCATGACTGAATTCCATAATTTTTCATCTTCCATACAAAAGTAAAAAAAGACGTTATCATGCCAAGGTGTGAATGCATTCCAAACAGTGCTGAAAATTTTCTCTTTGATTTCCATGGAATAAGAAAATTTACCCGCAGCGTTTGCCATGGGTATTTGCAATACTTTGCTTGGGATCCCCAGTGAACGAAGACTCTTAATGGCCGGTTTTATAAAGGTCAATGTCCCCAGAGAAATCATCCCAATTTCGTTCGGAGAAAATGTAGATAAAATTGTTTGCACAACTTCAGTATAATCTTTTTCAAAACCCTCGTAATACACAATGGGATGAAAGTGAAATCCAACAATGACCCCCTTATTTGATAATTGCCTGGCAGCAAATAACCGCTGTTCAATTGAGGCAGTAAAATGCTCTTCATTATTAATAATGGTTTGTGGGTTTAAGGACCAACACACCATAATGTTTGGCGGAAGATCTACGGATAAGAAATAATCTATATTTTTGCTTTTTGTTTTGAATTCCAGAATAATATTTGGGTTTTTTCGGGCAAAATCTAATTGTGCATCTAATACACCATTTCGATTTCCCATGGCCAAAGAGTCTGACGATTGTCCCGATCCAATATGATAATTTTTATTCGGGTCCAGTTTAATGTTGTCCAGTTTCTCCGATAGGTTTGCTTCAATTCCGATTGCACCATCTTCATAAAAAGTTTGGATACTGCAATAGCTGCAGCCAAGCCCACATCCTTGAATAGCATCGATGGTTTTTAAATTGCAGCAGACCGTCTTTTCTGAAGCAACCGGACATAGTCCAAATATATCGTGATCTTCTGTATGATTTTTTACTTTTCGGACAATACTTTTTACCTTAGGTGCATTATTTTCGTACGTGGATGGATTCTCCTTTAAAGATACCCAATCCTGTTTGATTTTGCCTAAAATTGCTTTTTTCTTGCTGCCATTTTTTGATAAAAATAATGGTTCAATTTGATTCCATTTCTTTTCAATTGATGGTTCATTCCACATATGATAATCGACAGCTATTTCTGTCAATTGATTTAATTCCTGAAAGGTTAGACCATATGATTCTCCGGTGTTTTGAATGAAAACTTGAAGGGGTTGATCCAATGATTGGAACAGCTTATTTTTACTGAATTCAGTAAATTTGGCAGAATAATTATTAGGAATCATATGTGTATATTAATGCAGGATAACAGGGTGGGAGTTTACTGGATTTATATTATGTGTCTGGCATGTAATTATAAGGATGATCTTTTTTGTTTTTTTCCATCGTGGGGAAAAATAATATTTCTACTTATGTGTTTTGGTAGATTGTAGCATTTCGCAAAGTGGGGCTTTTTCCTTATGGTCTATATCGGTTATGAAATAAATTAGTCGCTTAAAATCATGAGATATTTCATCAAACATTATATCGGTACTTGCCTATTTCTTTCTCTTTCCTTTTGTGTTGCTCAAGATCCCCCGGGAATTGATTGGAAGCAAATACAGACCGAGCATTATCAAATAATTTTTCCAATCGAGTTGAGTTCAGAGGCCAATCGGGTCGCCAATACCATGGAACATGTGCATCAAAGTATTGGGACATCAATGGAAGGCAATCATAGAAAAATCCCCATATTACTCAGCAATAGAGGCGCCATCCCTAATGGGTTTGTGGGGCAAGGGCCCTGGATGTCTGAATGGTTCAACATCCCCGTCATGATGAAGGGAATGGGATCCACCGAATGGTATCGGGATCTAGCTGTTCATGAGGGAAGACACATTATTCAGAACAATTATTTAAACCAAGGTGTGAGCCGTTTTGTTGGATCTGTATTTGGCGAATCTACCCAATCTCTTTATACGGTGTTGCTCATCCCCTCCTGGTTTTGGGAGGGAGATGCTGTGGGAATAGAAACGGCCCTTACCCAAGCTGGACGTGGACGGTCTTCTCAATTCAACCGAACATCACGGGCGCTCATTTTAGAAGGGAAAAACTTTAATTACCACCAAGCTTTATATGGATCGTATAAACAAGATTATCCCGGTCACTATGAATTGGGGTATTTATTAACCCATCATGTCAATCGCCAATTTGGAGAAAAGGCCTGGTCAAAGATTTTGAGAAAGACCATGCGGTGGCCGTTTACATTAAATCCTTTTTCCCCTCTGTCGAGAGCGATAAAAACAACAACAGGGTTATCCACTGCTCAACTTCATAATGATACATTTTATGATTTAAAGGAATATTGGTCAGGGCAATCGGAACATGTTATAGAAAGTGCTGCAGATGCCATCAGCCCAAAACCAAGAATCAAAACGAATTATCTTTTTCCCGCAATGAACCAAGCCGGTGAGATTATCGCACTTAAAACGGGGCTTGGGGATGTCCCCACCATTATAAAACTGGCGAATGGGAAGGAGACTACCTTAACAAAAATTTCTTCAGTCGTACCGTTGTTTGGATATCACTCAAATGGGGATTATGCTGTTTGGTCGTCATATGACCCGGATAAACGCTGGACAAAATTAAGCTGGGCCAATATCCGAGTTTTTGATATTGAAACAGGAGCCTTACGAAAAATCACGTCTAATATGCGGCTATATAATCCGACCATTTCATCAGATGGAAACCGGATAGCGGCTGTTTCATTTTCTGAAAACCGACATTCTTTATTGGTGATATTAAATGCAAAAACCGGTGAAATTATCGACCGTATGGAAGCACCCAATGGGGGATTTATTATGTCCCCATCTTGGTCGGCAGATGATGCGGAAATTGTATTTACCTCCCAAAAGTTTAAGGGGAGAGGTATTTATATTTATCAGCCGGACAAAAGAGAATTTGAACAAATAAAACAGGAGAGTTGGATGCCGGTATATAAACCGGTAATAAATGGGGATTATATCATATATGAATCTCAAATTGATGGTGTGGAAAATCTGGTTGCCATTCATCGAAAGGATAAACGGGAATTTCAAGTTACTTCCAGAAAATTTGGTGCGTCCAATTTATTTTCCACGCCAAATGGCCGATTATTATTTAATGATTATTTATCCACAGGTGATGCCATTTCAATCATGGATTTCCAACCGAGCGCGTGGAATGAAATATCTGCAAATCGTTCGCATCCAATTCAAGGGCTGTCGTATTCATCTGAAATAAAACCCGTTTTTGATGAACCAGTTTCAACTAAATCCTATAATATTGCGGATTATAAAACTTCTGCTCACCTTTTAAATTTTCACAGCAGATATATTTTTGATGGTGACTTTAATCCATCATTGGGAATTCAGTCAAATAATATTCTCGGAACCCTATCGTTCGGTGGCGAAATTTCCTATAATACCAATGAGGAAACCACCCATACAAAAACGAGAGGAACTTATTCTGGGTTTTACCCCATGATCAATTTTGAAATTGGTGTAGGGAAGCGCAATGTAGGATATGGTCCATTTCATCAAAAAGTGGATCATAGTAATGATACATTAATTTATAATGTTAATGAAAGATGGAATGAATCAACCGTTGATTTTGGGGTGTCCATTCCCTTGATTAATGCATTAAATGGTATTCGCACAAAATACGCCTTTGCAAAAATCGGGACTAAATATATTCTCAGATCCAATACCACTCATCATTTTGATTTTCTTTCGATCCCTCCAAATGTTCGTGTGACTAATGAAAGAAAACGCCCTGATAGAGATGGAAATATCATTCCTGTTTATATTGAATCAGCAATGTATTCTATAGATGAAAAATCGCCCCGGGGTTTGGGGAGTCCTGGATGGCAGTTGTATGGTTACGTCGGCGGCATGCCTTTTGGTAGCATGTGGAAAGGTCAGCAATTATCATTTCGGATACACCATGGAATGAAAGGTTTGGGCCAGCATCATTTTATTTCTTCTTTATTTCAGTGGGAGACAAACGATGGAGACTACGCTTTTCCATCAAAGATTGGATTCCCGAATGGATATAATTGGCATGCATTCAATAAAGGTTGGCGCATAAAGATGAAATATGAATTACCCTTATTATACCCGGATTGGACCCTGCCATTGAGTATTTCTTATCTCAAACGAATTACGGGAAGCATCTTTGTTGATCAAGTCAACATGGACCAATATGGTCCCATGCTATCGGTTGGTGCAGGCATTACATTTGAATCGGGTGGATTTTTTGATATCAGGATGCCCATCCCATTGACGATCAATTTCTATTTTCATCCAAATAGCGGGGAAACAGGGATTCAATTGGATTTTGAATAATTGGTGATTATGATGTATGTTTTACCGTGGTTAAACCAATAATATTTAACTCCTTTAGGATGAGGTATGTATGAGCAATCGAGGATCGGACAGAAGACAGACAGAACGCAGGAATAGTGGAGAAAGACGGAATCAAAGGATGCCTGTTAAAAAGGACCAAAGATCTGGAGAAGTTCGACGGGATGCAGATCGAAGAACAGTGATCGATCGAAGAGACAGTTAACGTTTCAAATGCGTTGAATGTTTAATGGATAGGGTTCAACCCTGTCATTTAGTTTTAGCACTTAGCCATTTGGTCGGGGATTCCCAATAGATACAACATATAGGAAATTTTCAATGTTACAAAAATTAGTCGGGGGACTGATACTATCAGGATTTTTAATTGGCCAAACCACAGCCAACCCCCAATTCAGTTTGGTCGGAGATTTGGTAATGGACCACCTCCAAAAAGATCCAAACTTATATAGTTCTGGGATTGAAATTGCTGTCCAAGGTTATGTTAACCCCTTTGCTCGTTCCGATGTTTATTTACACAAACATAATGATGATTCTCCCATAGAATTAGAAGAAGCGGTGATTACAGTTGAACGAGGACTTCCATTTGGATTAGGCCTCCGTGCCGGGAAGTTCAGGCCGGACCTTGGCAAGATCAATAAAGATCATGCCCATTTATTTCCATTTATTGAAGCACCCAAAGGAATATCCATGGTACTGGGTGAAGAATTCTATACCGCCACCGGATTGGAAGTCAATTGGCTGATGCCACTACCTTGGTATAGCAATCTATCCATTGGGTATTTTGATACGGGTATCAGTGGCCAGGATGATGGAAAAGATGAATCAGGTTACAATGACCATGATCATGAAGGTGGTGATAGTAACGATGGACATATTGATGAGGAACACCACGACGGAGAGAAACAGCCTAAAGGGTCTTCTGCACGATGGTCCCACTTTATTGACCTGAATGAAGTGAATCATTTTGAATTTGGTACCAGTTATTACGTAGATCATGAAAAAAGTTTTGGTGGTGCGGATTTCAAATATAAATGGCGCCCCAATAAGTACCGTTCATTGACTCTCCAAGGTGAGGTGATTCAATTTGAGTTGAGTGATAAACATGAAGAAAAAACTGTTCATCCCAAGGAGGTCTTAACAGCAGGATATCTTTTGGTAAACTTCCAATTTAATAAGGCCTGGAATGTGGGTGTTATGGGCGATTTCTGGCAATTTGAACTGGCGGATATCCACAGCATGGATCCATCAATTTTTATAGGTTTTAGTCCCGTTGAAGAATCAGCTGTCCTCCGAATTAGGATCGGTCAAGTGGCAAATGATCATGAAGGCCATGACAAAAAACATTTAAAAACGACGGCCCAACTTATCTGGTCTTTAGGCCCCCACAAACCGCATCGGTATTAAGTCATGAGAAAATTATTCTTAATATTGAGCATACTGTCCATTTGTTTCGGAAAAGTTCGGGTCGTCACTTCAACCACGGATTTGGCTGATATTGTGAAATCCATTGGCGGGGATCATGTGACTGTTATCAGTATTGCTCGTGGGAACCAAGACCCCCATTATGTAGAGGTGCTCCCTTCCTACATGATCAAAGTTCGAAAGGCTGACTTGTATTTTATGGTGGGTATGGAGTTGGATTTCTGGGCTAAACAAATTATTGATGGTTCCCGCAATCAAAAAATCGAGGTAGTGGATTGTTCTGTTGAAATTGAAAAAATGGAAATCCCTACAGGAACCGTGGACGCCAGTATGGGAGATATCCATCGTTTTGGGAATCCCCATTATTGGCTTGATCCGAAAAATGGAAGACTCATTGCACAATTAATCGCTGAAAAACTGACCAAAGCAGAACCAAAAAATTCTGATTTATTTCAACAAAACTTGAATCTGTTTAATCATCAATTGGACAAGGCCATTTTAGATTGGCAGAATCGTTATGCAAATCTGTCAGGGAAAAAACTAATTTTTTACCATAATTCCTGGCCATATTTTTCGAATCGATTTGGTTTGGAAACGGTTGAATTCTTAGAACCTAAGCCGGGAATTACTCCTTCCCCGGCAAAATTGAATCGCATTATCCAACGCATTAAATCGGACAAAATAGAAGTGATTGCTTCCGAATCTTATTTCAGCGATCGTGTACCTAAATTCATTGCATCAAAAACAAAAGTAAAAACGGTGAAATTGGCTCAATCTGTAGGTGCAATCGAAGGAGCAGATTCTTATATCCATTTATTCGAAACCAATTTAAAAATTTTATCTAAAGCCTTTGGAGTTGAACATGATTGATCTCATACTTTGGCCTTTGCTGGCAACGTTCGTTATTACGGGAATCCATGTGTATTTGGGTCTCCACGTGGTAACGCGGGGCGTGATATTTGTTGATTTAGCTTTGGCGCAAGTGGCTGCTTTTGGATCAGCCATTGGAATTATTGTTGGATTAGAGCATGATGGATATTCGAGTTATTTGTTGGCGGTCTCATTTACAATTATGGGTGCAGCCTTTTTTGCCTATGTACGCTCAAGTAAACAAAGAATACCTCAGGAAGCCATCATTGGAATTACTTATGTTGTGTGCGCGGCAGCCATGATATTACTCTTCAGTAAATCAGCAGAGGGATCGGAACATTTGAATCATTTACTAGTGGGATCCATTCTATTTGTTACACCGAATAAAATTGGCTACACAGCTTTGCTTTATGGCATTATAGGATACTTTCATTGGAAATACCGTGATCGGTTTTTTGAAACATCTCAATCCCATTATAAAACAGGTGAATTAGATAAATCTGTGCGATTTTGGGATTTTCTATTTTACGTTACTTTCGGTTTTGTTGTCACAAGTTCTGTGAAAATAGCCGGTGTACTGCTGGTTTTTTCATTTTTGATTATTCCCACAGTGGCGGCGCTTTTATTCCAAGAATCCATCCGTGAGAGACTCATATTTGGTTGGATATTTAGTATGGTGGGTAGTTTTTTAGGGATGTTTGTATCCATTTGGTTTGATTTGCCAACAGGCGCAGCGATTGTTGTAACTTTCGGGATAATGCTGGCGATTTCAGGTCTTTATCGTGTAATAAACCGGTAAAATGAATTACCAGAAAATAAAACAGATAGTAGAAGGCATCCAAACAACCGATGGTGCCGGCGTCAATCTCACCCGCATCATTGGCTCGCCGGAACTTAATATGCTGGATCCGTTTTTACTTTTGGATGAATTCGGAAGCGACAATCCGGATGATTATATTGCCGGGTTTCCGCCACACCCGCACCGTGGATTTGAAACCATCACCTATATGCTCAACGGAAAGTGGCAGCATAAAGATTCTGCCGGAAACGAAGGTAAGTTAGGGGAAGGTTCTGTCCAGTGGATGACCGCAGGCCGCGGTATTATTCATAGCGAAATGCCGATACAGACCGATGGCTTATCCCGTGGATTCCAATTATGGCTTAACCTGCCAAAAGAAAAAAAAATGATTAAGCCTGCTTACCAGGATATTGAATCCGAACAAATTCCCATTGTTAAAGAAAAGGCAGGAATGGTGAAGGTTATTTCTGGGAATTTTCACGGAACAGTCGGTCCAGGAAAATCTCATACACCCATTTTGATTCTGGATATTCAATTATTGGAAAATAGTAAATTAACCATTCCGCTTACGGATGGCTGGAATGTATTTAGTTTTATTTATGAGGGTGATGTTTTTTCCGGACAAAAATTATCCAAAGGCCAATTGGCCGTCTATGAAAAAGATGGGGATGTCGATTTCAAAACTAAGAACAATAAAGCAAGAATATTTTTTGCAGCCGGAGAACCTCTGAATGAGCCGGTAGCCCGTGGCGGCCCCTTTGTCATGAATACACGGGGTGAGGTATTGCAGGCATTTTCTGATTATGAAGAAGGAAAGTTTGAATGAAAAAACGATGTGAATGGGGAAATCAAAGTGTGTTGTATCAACAATATCATGATGAAGAATGGGGCGTTTCGCTTCATAATGATCAAACGCTTTTTGAATTTTTAATGCTCGAAAGTGCCCAGGCTGGACTCAGTTGGGAGACCATTTTGAAAAAGAGAGAGGGTTATAGGGAAGCATTTGACCAATTTGATGTAGAAAAAATTGCCAAATATTCAGATGATAAAATTGAATCATTACTTCAGAATCCCAATATTGTCCGCAACAGATTAAAGGTGAAATCGGCAGTTTTAAATGCACAATTATTTCTGGAAGTCCAAAAAGAATTTGGTAGTTTTGATAAATATATCTGGCAATTCACCGATGGAAAAACAATTCAGCACAGTTTTAAGAAAATGAGGGATATACCCGCCAATACTCCTGAATCCGATGCCATGAGTCAAGCCCTCAAAAAACGCGGCTTTAAATTTATTGGTACCACTATTTGCTATGCGTTTATGCAAGCGGTGGGTATGGTAAATGATCATACGACTGATTGTTTCCGTCACGAAGAATGTGTGGTGTGAAAGCACACTATCTGGGCCATGTTGTATTTTATGTGAAAGATCTGGAGAAATCACTGACTTTTTACCGGGATTTGCTTGGGTTTGAACAAGTGGGAGAATTCTCCCGTCCCTTCACGGCTGTTGCCCTTTCTGCTGGCCGAACCCACCATGAAGTTTTATTGATCCAAGTCGGAGATGCGCCAGTGCCGCCGAAAGGTCACCGGATTGGTCTCTATCATATTGGCATAAAAGTGGGTGATTCTTTGGATGAACTACGTTCTGTACGTGATGAGTTAATTGAAGCGGGTATAAATATTTCCGGATTGAGTGATCATACAGTAAGCCAAAGCCTTTATCTTGAAGACCCTGATGGAAACGAAGTGGAACTCTATGTGGATGACCCGAATGTGGATTGGAAAAATGATCCTTCCCTCGTCATGTCGCCGATCAAACAATTGAATTTGTAGTAAATGTTAACCCCTCAGAAATTTCCATTTCCAGAGGACGTCTAAAAGGGGATATTTTATGATAACGAACACATCCATCATTCGAAAGTGAAACTAAAATAGGTGTAAATTCGTATACACGGACAAAAAGGAAAATTATCATGAGAAAATTATTAACCCTATCGTTAGTCATTGTTGCAGTTACACTGTTTGCTGGACAAACTAAACAAGAATCACAAAAGGAATTTGTCATGGATAAAGTTGAAAAAAGCGATCAGGAATGGGAAACTTGTCTCACACCTGAAGAATACCAAATTCTGAGAGAAAATGGAACAGAACTTGCCTTTACGGGGGAATATTATAAGCATAAAGAAAAAGGGACTTACGTATGTGCAGGGTGTGGGAATGACTTATTCAGCTCGGATACGAAGTATGATTCCGGATCGGGCTGGCCCGCGTTTTTTGATGCATTGGATAAAACCAAGGTCAATACAAAATCGGATATAAGTTATGGCATGGTTCGGACTGAGATTACCTGTGCCAAATGTGATTCACATTTGGGACACGTTTTTAAAGATGGTCCCAAACCAACAGGGTTACGGTATTGTGTGAACTCCGTGGCGTTGGATTTTTCACCCAAAAAATAAGCCATATTTTTTACCAATTGATTAAGGGCCGATTCGTCGGCCTTTTTTTTAACTTTTTTGAGTCATTACCGTCTAATATGTTAAATTATTTTATAATCAGGAAAAGGATTTTTATGAAGTTGCGCATGACTTACTCCATACTTTTTATTTTATTTATCTCAATTGGCATATCCCAAGGCCGAAGGGGAGACAGCCGTTCTGAACACATTGATTGGACAAAAGCGTTAGATTTATCTGAGGAACAAGCCAAGAAAATGACTGAGATTAATCAAGGGTTCCGGAATGAGATTATGGCCATGAGAGAAACAGCATCAGGTGATCCCATGGCAATGATGGCAAACATGCAGGAGAAACAAAAGCAAAGAGATAAAGCTGTCAAAAAAGTCCTCTCCAAAAAACAATTTAAAAAGTACAAAAAAAAATTAAAATCCCAACAAAAAGAAAGAAGAAAATGGATGGGTGGAAAAAATAAGGGGCAGGGCCGCCGAGGTGGCCAAAATTCACTGGATTTGAATGAGCCTTACAATAATATTAATGGCGGGTTGGGCATGTTCACTGCATTTAACAGCGATACGGTGTCTATCGTTTTGCTGCCCCAAAAGTAAGGGAATGTTAAGTCAATAAATAAGTCAGACCGCTGGCTTTGTTTTGTGCCATGGCCAATGTGCGTTCCTCAGGATTCGCATAGTTCAAGTCCCAATCTTTGAGTTTGGGCGCCATGATTCGATGGTATATCCAAGGTGTAAACAACACCAAATAAACGCAGGATAAATATCCCAAAGGCATTTCTGGTGCGTTAGGATAGGCCTTCAATTCCCAATATTCCAGTTGGGTATTTTCGTGGTGTGATGAGTGACGGGTTAAATTGTACAGGAAAAAACTGCTGATTCGCCGATTGGTATTCCAGGAATGTTTTGGAAGAATGGGTGTACCCTCTTCCCGGATTAACCCATAATGTTCCATATAGTTAACGCCTTCCAACATGATTTTTCCGCCCATGGCCATGAAGAGAAACATGATGACGCCTCCCCAGCCGCCGATAAAAAAAGCACCGGTGGTTAAGATCCCAGATCGAAAGTATCCAATAATCATTCGATTAGAAATTGAAGCGGGACTTTGACCTCTTTTTCTGAGACGTTTATTTTCAATAATCCATGCATTCCGGTGACTGAGGATTGTGGATCGAAGGATAAAATGGTATGGGTTTTGGCCACGCTTTGCAGTGGCAGGATCAATAGATGTGGCCACATATTTATGGTGACCATAAACATGTTCTATGGCAAAGGCACAATCCCAGGTGAGTGCCAATAGCCAGTTTCCGAGAAACATGTCCAATCGATTTCGTTTTCGATGGGTAAGTTCATGCCCCACATTTGTTCCCGCTGATGCCATTATTAACCCCATTACAATAATATAGCCCATGAGGTGAGGAATCGTGGTCGCTTCACGAACCGCCATCAATGATGTGCCCCAATCTGGCAGGGGTAAGTCTCCAGCCATCCAGACTGAAATAATTACTGCTGTCAATAATAAAGGCAGGTTGATATAGAGTAAAAAATTTAGCGTGTTTGTGGAGGCATAAGTTGGGTGAGAATTGTCATCCCCTAAGAATAAATCTCCGAACATGATAATGATTAAAAAAATGATATAATAGACCCACATCCAGTATTGTCCCTGAAGGGCAAAAAATATACCCAAGGCAACCAGGAGTGGTGTGGCAGTATAACGGAGGTAATTCGTCATGGTTTAACTCCCCGTAGTTTACCCATAGTTTGGAGAATATTCAAATAGGCGTCAAGTGGCATAAACGCCTCCGACTTTCCCCAGAGTTGATACTTCACCTAACCGAATTTTCTTGGTGCCAGATAAAAGGAGTGAAAGAAAGAATCATTATATTGTTGATGGGGTTAAAGCATTAAATTCATGTCCTTAAACCGCAACCAAAAGGAATTTAGACATATGGAATTGTTATTTAGTTTAATTGGAACCAGTCTGTCTGCAGCAGGTTTTTATGCCGTTCATTATATGATAAAGGTTGCTGAAAAAAACGAATCGTAAACTATAGACTTAAAAGAATTTAAAAGGCCTGTCCTGCATTAATAGGGATGGGGCTTTTTTTATTCATAAATAAATGTAAAATTCACATATGGTTGAAAAAACAAAATTATGGTATTCATAGGGAATAAACCTTTTTCAAGGAATGGATGAAAAATGATTGGGAAACTATTTGCTCTATCATCCATATTTATTATTCTTTCTTGTGCGGGGGAGAATGAAGATGTGAAAGCTTCATTCGAAGTGGATGGTATGGATGTCCGTAATGGATTTCTTTGACTTGGTTGACCTACCAATGT